>CAIPFW010000229.1 GCA_903864455.1 uncultured Anaplasmataceae bacterium
AAAATATAAAATATAATGCAAAGTCTAATACAAAGTCTGATACAAAGTCAGAGGGGGCAAACATTGATATAAAGAAGCAAAATTCATCTTATGCTAATATACCGATAAATATATTTCGATTTATCTCATCATCTAGTTTAAAAAAAAATCATATCGATGAATTGATGTGCGAAGCTTTACGTAAAATAATTATCAAACAAAAACCAAAGCATGCAGGGTATCAATATATACTCAATAATAATCATAGCGTAAAAGAATTAAGAAAGTTCATTAGCAAATCACCTGAACTTGATGATAAATCAAAAAAAATTCTCAAAACGATAAAATTCCTTGATAAAAATCTCAATCATTATAGTCAAGTCAAAATGATTCTCTCTCAATTGAGAGGAAAAAATTTATCTGTTGAAATCAATGCCAATCTTCATCTTTTGATAGATCAAATGAATGATTTTAATAAAGAAGGCGCATCGGAAGAACTTATAACTCCTGTTGTTTTTTGCAAATCTGGAAAAGATAGGACGGGCATTCAGGAAGAATATTCGACTGCAAAAATTCTTGCAAATCAACAAACTGTGTTTTCGGAGAAAGAGTTACTCGAGCATTCAATCAAATCAAATCATTTAAGATTTATGAATGGCTCTCAATACGGTGGGAATGGAGTTGGATTAAATGGAGTGTTGTATAGCCCTGCAAATGTTCATTCGAATGATTACGGGCTTTTTAAAAAAAATTTATATACCGATGTTGCGAGTGGAAATCATTTCAAATATCAAAAAGAAGGAATGATGAAATATTTTAATAGTGAAAATATTTTGAATAATAGATCTTTTAAATCTTATGTGGATTGATAAATGATTAAATTCATTGCATTTTTTTTAAAATTTCAAAAATAAACGCATGAGTTCTCATCAAATCAAACAATCAAACAATTTTTTGACCAATATGAATACAAACTAACCCAAGGTTCAACTCAAAATATTGAACGTTTTTAAAACCTGCATTCTCAATCATTTGTTTAAAATTCTTTTTATTTGGAAATGTGTTGATAGAATCAATCAAATATTGATATGCATCTTTATTGTTTGCGATTTTTTCACCAATTTTCGGAATAATTTTATTTGCATAAAAATTATATGCTGAGGAAAACAGACCATTTTTCTCTATCGGCGAAAACTCCATACACATAAAATAGCAATATGGTTTTAAAACACGAAATGCTTCTTGAAGTGCCCCTTCAATATTTGAAAAATTTCTTATTCCAAAAGATACTGTGTATAAACTAAAAATATCATTTGCAAATGGCAATTTCGCGCTATCATTCACTACGCAAAAAGTATTTTTAAAAAGATTCTCATCTATAAGTTTTTGATGAGCGATAGAAATCATCTGAGAATTGATGTCTGATAAAACAACTTTGTAATTTGGATTCTGCTTTAAAAATTTTATTGCAATATCTCCTGTACCGCTTGCTACATCAAGAATCATGCCATCATTTTTATAAATCAAGCACCGTCGCATAAGGTCGATGAATTTTCTTTTCCATATATGATGCATGCCAAGGCTCATCAAATTGTTCATGAGGTCATATTTCTCATGAACATTTGAGAAAATATTATTTACAACGGATTTTTTTTCTTGTGCGGAAACAATCTCTGACCCGCAAAAAACTTTTTTTTCTTCATTCATACAGAATGCCTATGATAATATTTATTATATCAATGAATATATAAAAATACAAATCATTGAAAATGCTTTAAGTAAGAGTTGTGATTGTAAAGGTATTCAAAAAGCATAAGAATTTTTTTTCAAGTTCGCATTGAAGGAAAGTTTCTTTAATATATTATTTTATTTTACTCTCTGTATTTCTCATATATACGATTGTTTGTAAATTCAAAGACGATATATTAAGAAAAGACTTTTCGAAATCATCTTTTTTGATGTTGCCTGATTTTGGTAAAGCTAAGTCTAGCGATTCTTTGAATTTTGTTGTAAAGATTTTATAATTTTGTGAATTTTCTTTTAACTTCTCTAAAGTTAATGATCTATTTGCATTGGAAAATTTTGATAAAGCGTATAATGAGAAGTTCAATCTTCCATTAAAATTTTTTCTACTTTGTGTTTTAAAATCAACGCCAATATCGTTAAAAAATTCTTTATTTAAATTATAATAAGTATATTGTACGCAAAATGGAGTTAGGCCTTGATCTGCGCATTTTGTGTTATTTTTCACCTCAATTTTAATATTTAAATTTTGATTCTCTAAAGCTTTTAAAAAGAGATTTTTAAAATATTTTGAAAAATCGCCACCAGAGAAATTCATCCATCCTGCTGAATTGAGTAATTCAATAGAAATTTTATTTTCCGTTTTAGAGATTTTTATCCCCATTGCATGATGTACTCCATCTTTTATGATGCTAAGATGGTAAGTTTTTTCTTTATTTTCTTCCAATGGGTTTATTGTATTCCTGATATTAGTGATATCAGTTTCATTCGTTAATTTTCCTCCAATTTCTTCTTTTAGCCTCAAGGTTTTATTTTTTAAAAACATCTGTAATTGATCTTCGTTGGTTATTATGCAATTGCCAGATTTGAGTTTAAACACATTATAAACTGATTGTGTTAAGCCTATATTCAGAAAAGCATTCTTAATTTGAGGATTCAACTCTTCAAAAAGCCCTTCTGTGAAAAAATTTTTCTTGTGATAAGTCTGATTCAGTAATTGAATAATTGGATAAATCAGTATTATTGATAAAATAGCTTTGCAGATGAATTTGAGTATAAAAATCAAAGCTTCTTTTTTACTCATTGAATTTAACATATTTTTTAAGCTTTTTTTAAATAAATATATAAAGTTAATTTTAGTAAATATTTTGATAAATGTCAAATATTTTATATTTATAAATATAGAGAGTAATTCAGCAATTTATATTTTCGCAAGAATTTACCTTTCCAAATCGCCATTTTTCATATATACTAAGAAAAATTTAAAAAAATTAAGAAAGTAAAATATGTCAGACATTGGTAATAAAATTCATTCACAAATCGATATCGCTTTTGATATGGAGAAGTCGTATACTTCATATTCAGGGTCTGTAATTATTGGTCGAGCTTTGCCTGACGTGCGCGATGGTTTCAAGCCTGTGCACAGACGAATAGTGATGGCGATGCATGAGGCGGGGATGGATCACAACAAACCTTATGACAAATCAGCTGCAATTGTCGGTGATGTGATGAAAAAATATCATCCACATGGCGATTCTTCGATTTATGATGCGGTGGTGAGAATGGCTCAGCCTTTCACCATGGGAATTAATTTGATTGACGGGCAAGGAAACTTTGGTTCGATTGATG
Source organism: uncultured Anaplasmataceae bacterium (assembly GCA_903864455.1). Lineage (GTDB taxonomy): Bacteria > Pseudomonadota > Alphaproteobacteria > Rickettsiales > CAIPFW01 > CAIPFW01. The sequence goes on from CAIPFW010000229.1 coordinate 3,352, forward strand.
GCGATTCTGCAGCTGCGATGCGTTATACGGAGGTGCGTATGGCGAAAATCACTCATCAGCTCATTCAAGATATCGATAAAAATACGGTAGAATTTCGAGATACATACAATGCTGCAAGAAAAGAGCCGGTTGTTTTACCCGCAGCATTTCCAAATTTGTTGGTGAATGGGTCAAGCGGAATTGCTGTTGGTATGGCGACAAATATTCCTCCATATAATTTTACTGAGATTATGGAAGCGTGTATTTATTGCTTAAACAATAAAAATGCAACGGGGCAGGATTTATTAAAAATTGTAAAAGGACCAGATTTTCCAACATACGGAACGATTCTTGGAATTAACAATGTTCGCCAAGCGATGTTGACAGGGAAGGGAGTGATCACAATTCGTGGAAAGGCAAATATTGAGTCGAACGGGAATCGTCAATTAATTATAATTAGTGAAATTCCATATCAAGTCAACAAAGCGAAAATGATTGAAAAAATCATCGAGCTTTTAAAGGAAAAAAAAATCGAAGGTATAAGCGATATTCGTGATGAAACGGCACTTGAAGGCATTCGTGTCATTATTGAGCTCAAAAGAGATGCAATCGCAGAGGTCGTTTTGAATCGACTTTATAAATATACGCAACTTCAAGAATCGTTCGGAATCAATATGGTCGCAATCGACGAAATGAAGCCGAAGCAAATGTCTTTGATTGAAATTATAAAAGCATTCTTGAATTTTAGAGTTGAAGTTGTTACAAAAAGAATAAATTTTGATTTAGGAAAATTGCGTGACAAAGTTCATATTTTGATTGGACTTGCCATTGCGATTGGAGATATAGATAAAGTGATTGCAATTATTCGTTCTTCTGTTGATACAGCGGACGCTCGTGCAAAATTATTAGCTGAAAAATGGCCAGCAAAATTTTTGGATGAAGTTGCTGAAGTGATAGAGCGAGATTTAAATATCATCGATGAAAATAATTTTTGTCAATTAACGGAAGATCAGGTGAGGGCGATTTTGGATTTGAGACTTCATAAATTAACAAAATTAGAAAAAAATAAAGTTATAGATGAGATCAATCAATTAGCAAAGGAGATTCAAAAGTGCTTGATTTTGTTGAATTCACCAGAAGAATTGGAAAAATTAATCATTACCGAGTTAACTCATATAAAAAATGAATTTCATGTTCCTCGTCGCACTCAAATCGTTGATGGTGAGGCCGATGAGAATGTTGAAGATTTGATGGAACAGGAGGACATGGTTGTTACCGTAACGAATTCTGGCTATGTAAAAAGAGTTGCACTTGATGCATATCGCACTCAATCTCGTGGCGGGAAGGGCAAATCTGGGCAATTGATTGGCAGTGAAGATTGTGTAGCTCAGCTTTTTACAGCCAATACGCACGTTCATGTTCTGTTTTTCTTTGACAGCGGGTATGTTTATAAAACGAAGGTTTATAAGTTGCCTGAAGGGGACCCTTCATCTCGTGGTCGTGCGATTACAAATATTTTTCCAGTTACGATGGAGAGTAAAATTAAAAAAGTGATTCCGCTACCAGATGATGAGGCGACGTGGGGCGATTATGAAATCATTTTTGTAACTTCTCGCGGAAATATTCGACGAAATTCGCTTGAAGATTTTAGAAGTATTAATTCAGGAGGAAAAATAGCAATTCGTTTTGACGATAATGAGGCTCTGCCGATTGAAGATTCTGATGAGGGTGATATGCCGAATGTGTCTGCATGCTCGGATTATTTGATAGATGTTTGTTTATGCAAAGCTGAGAATCATGTTTTTATCGCATCATATCAAGGAAAAGCGGTGCGTTTCCCTGTAAATGCGGTGCGTGTTTTTAAATCTAGAACTTCTGATGGTGTTCGTGCGATTCGTTTGGCTGAGAATGATTATGTGATTTCCGCCGCCATTATAAACGATAAGCAGTTTGAAGATTTAGAAGTGCGAGACAAATATTTGTCGATATCGTATGAAGATCGCATGAAAGTGAAAACTATGAATGAGGAGGATTTTAAGTCTGAGGATTATGAGGGTTTTGATTTTGCGATGATGAAGGACTATGCGGAGAATGAGGAGTTGATGCTTTCAGTCACTGAAAATGGTTTCGGAAAAATGACTTCATTGTATGATTATCGTGTAACAAATCGTGGCGGTTCTGGTGTTACGAATATTCTTACAACCGTGAGAAATGGTGGAGTGGTTGGGTCTTGCCCAGTTGAATTGAGCGACAACATGATGCTTATGACAAATAAGGGAAAGGTGATTCGAATTAATGTGAGTCAAATTCGAATTTCTGGTAGAAATACGCAAGGAGTGACTTTATTGAAAGTGAGCGATGGTGAAAAAATTAAATCAATTGCGAAGGTCTACGAGCAGGAGTAATATCAGAGAATTAGCGTGATTAAGAATTGAATGATACTTTGCCTTCAAGATCTAATCATTTGAACAATTTTCAAATTTCGTCATAATGAAATTCAAAATACGAAACATATCAATGAATGAATAAATTATCAATAAACGGATTTCAATGGCGAGAAAGAGGTTTTAATCACATCGTCAAAGAAACGATTAAGCAAAAATTTCAACTGAACGATTTATTGGCGACTGCGATAGCATCTCGTCAGTCAAATTTGAATGAAATCGAGAATTTTTTAAATCCTATGATTTCACATTTGATGCCTGACCCATACCATCTGCACGATATGGAGAAGGCGACGAAATTTATCGCTGAGACGATATTGCAAAAGAAAAAAATTGGCATTTTTGGTGACTATGACGTTGATGGAGCGACTTCAACCGCTTTGCTTTCAAAATATTTTGATGATATTGGTGTCGTTACTCAATTTCACATTCCCGACAGAATAAAAGAGGGGTATGGACCAAATCAATATGCGATGCAAAAATTCAAAGATGAAGGAATTGATTTATGCATTTTGCTCGATTGTGGGACGGTTGCTTATACGCCATTGAAATTTGCATCTTCCATTGGCCTCGATGTAATCGTTGTCGACCACCATATAAGCGGTGAGGTTTTGCCAGAAGCCGTTGCGGTTATCAATCCAAATCGTTACGACCAAGATTCTACTTGCACAAATTTGGCGGCGGTGGGTGTGACTTTTTTACTGATAGTTGCTTTGAATCGATATCTTGATGAAGAAATAAACTTTTTTTCGCAAAATAAAATACAAAAACCGAATCTCAAAAACTATCTTGACTTGGTGGCGTTCGGCACTGTTTGCGATATCGTTCCGATAAATGGGCTCAATCGTGCGTTTGTAAAGCAGGGGTTAAAAGTTTTTAATAAAAGCAAAAACGTCGGAATAAACGCTATGATTGAAAATTTAAAATCGCAAAGAAGAATCGATGTTGGCGAGCTTGGTTTTGCCTTTGGTCCCAGAATTAATGCGGGCGGAAGAATAGGCGACCCATCATTAGGAGCGAGATTGCTGACCTCAAAGAATTTATCGGAAGCATATGAAATTGCAGAAAAATTGACGGAATTGAACGAGCAAAGAAAATTAATTGAGGCGCAATCATTGAAAGTTGCGATAAGGTTGGCGGAAATGTCAAATCCAAAATCTCTCGTGATGGTCGCGGGTGACTGGCATCCCGGTGTGAATGGGCTGATAGCTTCAAGAATTAAAGATTTGTATAATTTGCCGACGATGGCTATTTCTTTTTTTGATGGCGATGCAATTGGAAAAGCTTCATGTCGTTCGATTCATGGAATCGATATTGGTGGCTCGATTTTGCAAGCCAGAGAAAAAAATCTTGTTCTCGAGGGGGGAGGGCATCACATGGCGGGCGGATTTTCTGTTACTGCAGAAAAGATGGACGAATTGAAAGATTTTTTTGAAGAATTATACTCAGAAAAATTGAAAGAAATGGGGTTTTATAGTTACCGAGATTATGATGCAATCATTGAAATTAATAGAATTAACGTTGCTTTTTATGATGAATATGAAATTTTGAAACCATTTGGACAAGGCAATTCACATTTAAAATATATGATTGAGGATGTCAATGTTTATGATGCGAGGAGCTTTGGTCAAAATCATGTAACGTGTAAAATTCGTCACAATAATAGACCATCAACTCAATATTTGAAGTGTAACGCTTTTGGAAATGCGATTCGTAATCCGAATTCAATTTTATTGGATAATCCGAGGAATATATCGATATTGGGGTCGATACAATCGAATCATTGGAATGGAAATGAATATATCGAATTTTTAGTCGATGATGTTTTGTTGAATTGAGAGTGAATTTAATGGAATTTTATAAAGAGAAATGCAGTTTTTAGAATTGTAAAATTAAAAATAGAATAAAAAAATATTTTTCAATCGTTTTATTAAAGTGATTTGCATTGTTGACATTCAAAATAAAATTTATTAAGATAAAGATCTTCGATAATTTAAAAGTATTAAATTATCAATTACTTTTTTTAGGTTTTAAAATGTTAACAAACAATAACAATGTTGAGAATGCAAATTTAATACACTCAAATGACACCGGACAATATCCCCGACAAATTCCATGTCCCAAGTAACGACTTTAATTCCAATAATGATACACCGAATAACGATACAATTCATTCGAACCAAGAAAATTCAATACTCTTATTTGACGATATAAAGCATATGAATCAAGAAAATTCACAACTTTTGAATAATATAAATTCTACAAATTCAAATTCACAACAAAAATCAATAATAAAAAATTACTATTCACGTAAAAAAAATGCCCAATATACTCGATGGCATGGAGTGGAAAGTGCAATATATGAATTTTTGCCAAAATTAATGGAACTATCAGCATGGGGAGTGCAAATTGCAGATACTTATAATCTTGCATTCGATATGGTTAAATCAAAAGAAATGCTTATCAATAAAATTGAATCAATAGATAAGTTCAAGGAAGTATTTCAAAATGAAAATGCCAGAAATTCGTTGATAGAATTTGCTACAAACAATGGCTTGCGTGCATTTTATGGTAGCGGTGGATTTATGGCAAACATTTTGTATATCGATAATAGAATGCTGTCAAGGCATATTGCTGATTTTCAGCAAAGTTTTTTTGCGGCATTTTCAAAAAGTAAAACTGATGGCTTGTTTTTCATAATAAAAACTCAAGCTCAAATAATTGCCTCGGTTTCATTGGCTTCGTATTTTTTTGAAGCTGAAAATCTTAATAAAGCTGTTTCTTGGGCTTTTTTGATGCCGATTTTTGTAAACAGTGCAGTATTTCAAGGCGCTCTGATGCAGTCAACGTTAAGATATTTTCTTTTAAAGGGCGAAACTCCATTTTTAGAGATTGAATTTAACGATAAAAAACATATTATTCATAATCCTAACTTCAGGGGTCAGCAAGTTACAAGGGATGATGCCATAAATATCAATAATCTCTGTGAGAATGATAGAAATATAGTGAATGAAATCTTAGCAAGCGGTCACTATCGTCCAACTGAAAGTGAAAGAGCAAGAGTTGATAATCATTATGGAATAAAATCGGCATTCATAAGAACTGTAGCTGTACTTGCAACATCCGCAATCTCGACGAGTTCTATGTATTTGCATAAAAGGATGACGGGCGCGGAAATGAAATCTGTATTTTTACAAGTTGCGGGTTTGTTTTCTACCTATGTTACGGTGAATTTTATCAAAGTTTTTCCAGATAAATTCTTAGGCAAAATGTTAACTAGCGAGAACAATTCAACTTTTTATTCATCGAACGCTATGATTGGTGTGGCTTCTTTCGCTGCATCGATTGGTTTATATGGTGTTTATGGGCTGATGAATGTTAGCGAGTTGTCTTTAATGATACTCCCAACTTTTCTTCAGTCTGTTATTGATGAGAAAATTCGGCCCGGTGCAATATATGATGCGATATTTTGCAATATAGCTTTAGGTGGTGCTGTATTTTTTGAAAATTATGCTTTCGATTCGATGATTCGAATTATCGAAAGATTGACAGATCGTGGCAATTTAATTGATTCAGCGCTGAATAAAATTTTAAATCCATTTGGTAAATTGCATGAAAGTAAATTAAATAGAAGGAAAATTACTCTTCTTGCAACTTTAGTATCTACGATTTATGTAATAGAAATGCTAAACTATGGAAATCCAGCGGTAAAAATTCCACTCAGAATTACAAGGAATGTATTATTCGCGACGATGTGCAGGTATTCAGTTTTGGAGGGAAAGAGAATTGAAAAGGGCGGATTGCATAATATTGATGAATTTGAATTGGAAGAAGTGATAAGCGATAACACTTTAACTTTAGATATGGAGAATTCTGACGAATACATGCTTATAAGAGAAATTCAACAACTTGAGATAGAAAATGGCACAAGGGGTGAAAATGGTAAAAAGTTGAGTCGTAAAACTCAAGAAAAAAGAAGCGTGGGTAGCAATAAGATGAATTTAGTTTACTACGGATATAATGCAGATATGAGTATCAGTGTTAATAACAATTAATATTATCATTTTCAACATATTCATTCTTCAATTCGGTAAGTTGTTTAGTGCAATACAACTTCCACATATTTTTTGGAATTTTATCAATAATTAAAATTCCATTTAAATGATCGATTTCGTGTTGAACACAACGCCCAAATAATTGTTCCAAATGCCAAAAATGCTCCTTACCATCACGATTCAGAAATTTCACCTTAATTTTTTTCGGCCTTATCACTGGAATTCTGATGTTTGGCAGAGATAAACACCCCTCATTCAAAGAGTCAATATCGTTTTTACTCGATTCAACAATCTCTGGATTAATCATGATGATTTTTTGAGGCTGAATCTTTTCGTTCGTATTCACATCATATGAATTTTCAAACGCCAAAGGATCATCAGCCAAATCAACTACCAAAACTCTTTTATTCGACCGGACTTGCTGAGCTGCCAAGCCAATTCCACGAAAATGATACATCACGTCGAACATATTTTTCAGTAAATTATCCAACGATCCATTCTTTTCTTCGATTTCTTGAGGCGTAACATTGATTCCAACCTCTTTCAAAATTGGTCGTGGATATCTTGCAATGATTTTCAACAATCTCGCTTCTTCGTCACT
>CAIPFW010000230.1 GCA_903864455.1 uncultured Anaplasmataceae bacterium
CATTACAATCGATTAAATAAATGTTATGAGTATTCAATCTCTTCAGCAGAATCAATGATGAGAATTGCATCTATAATGATTATGCTGAAGAGATTGAGGTGAAGACTGGTTCTTTAAATTTTATATCTGAGGATAAATTTAATAAGATGATTCTTCCGATTATTATTAAATATACAAATCGATGTGGTGGAAGGCCACCTAAAATCGGCCATTATAAATTCTTTTGTGCGATTATTAAAATGCAATGGGTTTAATAAAAGATTTAAAGCCAAATATCGCTTTTTTGAATCCTCCATACAAAGAAGGAAATTCAGAAAAACAGTTGGAATTTATAGAAAATGCTTGCGATTTATTGGAAACAAATGGCACTTGTGTAGCTATAGTTCAATTTAGCTGTGCAATCTCTAGACAAAAAAATGTTTTGCTTGTTAAAGAAAGATTACTTAAAAAACATAAACTTAAAGCTGTTTTTTCGATGCCAGATGAATTATTCACTCCTGTTGGAGTTGTTACATGTATTATTGTTTTACAATCTCACACCCCTCATGATAAAAATTCAAAAACATTTTTCGGTTATTTTAAAGATGATGGCTTTGTAAAAACAAAAAAGGGACGAATAGATAAAAATAATCAATGGCATGAAATTGAAAAACATTGGTTAAAAATATATAAAAATAACGAAGAACAAGATGGATTAAGCGTTAAAAAAGAAGTTACGTTTGAAGATGAATGGTGCGCTGAAGCTTACATGGTTACAGATTATTCAAAGCTTACAAAAGAAGATTTTATAAACATGGTTCATAATTTTGTAACTTATAAGTTTGCAAGCAAATTACTTTCTAACGCTTCAAACGATTCCGTAGCAAAATCAACAATAAGCTTAAACCAAAATGAATGGGAATATTTTAAGTTGCAAGAATTATTTTTACTTAAAATGTGTGGATATCCCAAAATTCCAGAAACAGAAGGCAAAATACCGCTAATCACAGCTACAGAATTTAACAATGGTGTTCATTCTTATATAGATGCAGAAAAAAATAAAATTTTTAAAGGTGGAAAATATTTAACAATAGCAAAAAATGGCAAGCCAATGGTAACTTTTTATCAACCTTCTGATTTTTCTTACAATATACATGTCCTTCCGATAAAATTAAAAAATTTTGAACTTAACCAATATATTGCTATGTTTTTAGTCACGATTTTAAACAATGAACAATATAGATTTTCTTATGGGAGAGCAGCCTCTCAAATATCATTAAAAACACTCAAAATCAAACTCCCGATTGATGCAAATTCATTGCCAGATTGGAAATTCATGGAAGATTATATTAAATCTTTGCCGTATAGCGCATCATTATAAAAACGTATTTTCCCACCAAAACATTTCTTTTAACTCTTTTAACTTCGCAATTCAGTAACGCTATAATTTTCATTATTGTGAGTAACGACAAAATCTCTCATTTTTTTAAAACTATTCCATCAATATTGCTATCAATCTATCCAAATCTGGCAATGATTCATAATTCAGAACAATCTTTCCATTTGAAATCGTCACCTTTGCATTAAATTTTATAGAGAGCATGGATGCTAATTCCCTTAAATCATTCGGCTTGTTAGAATTGTACGAGTCAGACTTAGAACTGTTTTTTTTTGAATTTTCCTGATCGTAATGAATATTCAATTGATCTTTACTGTTTTTTTCTTCAATTTCTTTGATTAAGCTTTCTGTTTCACGAATATTCAAATTATTTTCAATAATGTGGTCAGCTAATTCGTTTTGATTTTTGACACTCAATAAAATTTTTGCATGACCTATCGAAAGCTCCTTATTATTCACTAAACTTTTTACATAATTGGTTAAATTTGTCAATCTCACGATGTTTGAAATATAAGATCGACTTTTGCTCAACATAAATCCAACTTGGTCATGAGTATAACCATCATTTACAAGGCGTTGATAAACCTCAGCTTCCTCGATCGGTGATAAATCCGCTCTTTGTAAATTCTCAATAATTGATAATAAAAAAGCCTTGTGTTCATCTAAGTTTTTTATCACAGCTGGGATTTTTTTTTGACCCGCCAAAATTGAAGCTTTCCACCTTCTTTCTCCAGCAATGATTTCATAAAATCCTTGCTCATTTTTTTGCTTTACAATAATTGGTTGCATCACGCCATACTCCTTTATCGATTCAGAAAGCTCGCCCAAAGCGGTTTGATCGAAAATTTTTCTTGGCTGAGTAGGGCATGGCTTTACAGAAGTGATATCAAGGTATAATAATCCGTGATTCTGAGATGCAGTATTACTATTTGAGTGGTGTCCTGAATCGCTTACAAGAGACATTTTGTCAGTAAATAAACTTGAAAGACCCATTCCAAGTTTGCTTTTTTTTTCAACGATTTTATTATTCATCAGCTGTTACTAACTCTTGTAAATTCTTGACATTATAGCTTAAATTATATTTTTTGTAAATTTCTATCGCTAAATTTAAATAAGCTTTTGCACCAATAGAATCCTTATTATAAATAATAATCGGTTTACCATGAGATGATGCTTCAGGGAGCGCAACATTTCGAGTAATAATTGTTTGATAAACCAAATCACCGATATTCTCACGAACATCTGACTCGATTAATTTACTTAAATTGTTTCGCTTGTCATACATCGTCAATAAAATTCCTTCAATTCGAAGTTTTGGGTTTAAATGTACTTTAATTTTCTCAATCGTATTGAAAAGATGGCTCAATCCCTCGAGTGCAAAGAATTCACACTGAAGCGGGATAATGATTGATGTTGCAACAACAAGGCTATTAATTGTTAAAAGACCCAGAGATGGCGGACAATCTATGAAAATATAATCATAATTTTTTACTACTGATTCGAGATTATTTTGCAAAATATATTGCCATCCGTTTGATTTTTGTAATTCGAATTCTGCCGCCGCAAGATCGAGAGTCGCAGGAATAATTTGTAAATTCGTTAAAGCGGTTTTGCGAATAGAATCTTTAATATCTACTCGATTTGTTAAAACATCATAAATATTATTTTGTCTCTCACCTCTTTTAATTCCAAAACCAGTGCTTGCATTACCTTGCGGATCTAAATCTATAATTAAAAATTTCAATTCTTTGTTCAAGCTAGCCATCGCTGCAGCTAAATTTATGCAACTTGTGGTTTTGCCTACGCCACCTTTTTGGTTGCTCATTGAAATTATTTCAGCTTGCCTAGATTTTATATTCATTGTTTTTCAATCCTTATTTGAAAAATATTTTAATTTAAAAAGCAAGTTTTGCAAACAAGAATATTTTTTAAAAATGAATTGTTTTTTA
>CAIPFW010000231.1 GCA_903864455.1 uncultured Anaplasmataceae bacterium
CGGGTGGTTTACTCATTACAATCGATTAAATAAATGTTATGAGTATTCAATCTCTTCAGCAGAATCAATGATGAGAATTGCATCTATAATGATTATGCTGAAGAGATTGAGGTGAAGACTGGTTCAAAAAAACTTACTTCGCATTAAGACATTATTTTGTATAATGTTAAAATTAAAAAAAATATACTTTATTAATAATGTTTTATCATTATCAGAAAATATTACTCGTAAAACTATTGGAGCTTTATAGTTTCTATAGCTTACGATCAGTTTTAGTCATAATTTTTGTATTATCTCTAGGATTTGGAGATAAAGATGCATTCTCAATATACACAACCTTTGTAATAGGGGGTGATATAATCAGTATCATCGGTGGATATTTCGGAGATAAATTATTGACTCGTAGAATATCTTGGATTATTGGAAGCGTTTTTTCAATCTTTGGTTATCTTTATGCATACAAACATTTTACACCAGATGCTATATCAATCGGATTGATTTTTTCTGGAATAGGGCTTGGTTTATGTAGGTGCAATTCGAACGTTATCATCAATGATTATATTCAACGAGAGATTCAGAAGGATGAGCGTCATAATCACAATGGTATATTCCATGTAACTACGATTTTCGCTTTATTTTTAGGGTTTGTGATTAATGGCTTTGTTTTAAAATATGGCAAACCAGAACTAGTTTTTATTAGCTCTGCAATTGCATTCTCGCTCTCTTTAATAATATTTTTATTTTTTGAATTTCAAAATATAAAAAGTGATATTGTTACGACATTTCATAAAAATTATAAAAAAATCTTCCAAGTCATTATCGCTCTTATTGGTGCAATGATTTTTTGTAAATCTTTATACTTGTATCAGAATTATATAACAACGTTGATATTAGTTTTTGTCGCAATATCAACAATCTTTTTATGGATTATAACAAAAAATTACCCCTCTCGCGACAGACAATCAGTACTATCTTTGTTGCTTTATATTCCATTTTATTTAATTTATCTTTCCTTTGAAAAACAACTTGATCTTGGATTTTCGTTGTTTCTTTTGAGGAATGTGAATAAATCTGTCTTTGGATACGAAATTCCTTCACAAATCATTACAAGTAGCTTCTCAGTTGGGATTCTTCTTGTAACTTATATTTTTTATAGAAAATCAGTTTATTCGTATCTGAAGCATCATTCTGTTCTCACTTATGGTTTGCTGTGCTCGCTTTTGTACTTTTCAATCAATTATCTAAGTTGCATTCTTTATCCAGAAAGTGGAGTAAATATACTATTACCAATTGCGTCTCTATTTTTTCTAGGATTGGCAGATGTTTTGATAGTGCCACGAATGTATTCTTTATGTAGAAATGCTCCAGAAAATATAAAGTCAATCAGTGCAAGCTTGATGATGTTAAGCCATGGTTCAGGTTTTTATATTGCAGGGCAGTTAGCAAAATTTATAGCGATTGATAAAAATAAGCTTGATTTGGTTCATGATATGTTGATTTATAAAAATGGCTTTTTCTATCTCATCATTATAAATTTATTAGTTCTGATAGGTGTTTTTATAATTACTCGATTTCATATAGGAAATTTATTGACGAGGAGATAGATTTTTTGTCACAAAAGAAATGATAATCTATTTTAGGGCATGTTTCAATTCAACCAAATCACAGATGTTATAAAATGAATCGCTCCTAGGAAATTTTCTTGCTGAGCGCAACCTCATTCATATAGTACTAGAAATTAATTTATTCTTCAAGGGGATGATAAATCTCTACTTAAAGATTAATCTGATTCTTCGGTATTTTTTAATATCGATCTTGTTGTTGAAAAGTCTCAAACATTGAATTGAGGTTTGAAATTTTTTGCTATTCTTTAGCCTTTAAATATAAATAAAAACCATTTCATTGACTGAAAATCGTCTCTCATATATTATAAAAATATAAAAATTAATGCATCATACATGTCTCAATATTTGATATTTCAGATTCTTACTCCAATTTTTTTTAGCCTCATCAATACAATCTTTTCTTCGAATAAAGCCAGTCAATGGCTTTTTTTTCTCGCAACTTTGATAAATTTGCTTTGTCTTGCACCAATATATAGCGAAATTATTGAAAATGAAAGCATTCTTTATCTTCTCGGCGATTATGAAAATAAATACGGCATAGAGTTAAAATTAAATTTTTTTAGTTTTATTTTTTTAGCGATTATAAATTACACATCGCTTATCTTATCAATCTATAAATTCAATTTTAAAGACTTTTCATTCAAAGCAAATTCTTTATTATTACTCGCCATCACGGGATTTACAGGAATTGTAATCTCAAACGATATTTTCAACATTTATGTTTTTTTAGAGATATCATCCCTCGCCTCATATGCACTCATCGCATCAAATCGCCATTCTTTGCCAAGTTTGTATGCGGGATTCAATTATTTAATTTTTGGAACAATTGGCGCAACTTTTTATCTCATCGGCATAGCATTTTTATATTTATACAGTGGAACATTAAATATTTCAATTTTAATGAGAAGCACAGGGATGTTTACAGACTATAATCAATACTATCTTTTACTATCATTTTTTTTCATAGTTTCTGGGTCGATATTGAAAATAGGCGTTTTTCCTGTTCATAATTGGCTCAATAATGTCTATAAAAAATCCGAAAACTATTTGACGATGTTTTTTTCGGGCACATCGACAATCGTTTCGATTTATATCTTTTGTTTGTTTGCGTTTAACATCTTCGTCTGGAATAATTATGCATCAAAAATTCATTTTGATATCGTTTTGGAATGCATCGGTTCTTTATCAATTTTGTATTTTTCTTTTTTAGCATATACAAATAAAAATGTAAAAAAAATTCTCATTTATTCGTCTTTCGCTCAAGTAGGATATTTTTTATGCTGTTTAGGAGTTGGAACAAAAGCTTCAATCACCGCATTATGCTTTCAATTAATCAATCATGGAATATCGAAATCCGTTTTAATCGCATTATTTTCTTATGAAATGTTGCATAATTTAAAATCAAAAACAATACTCATGATTCATTTTCTCTTTTCTTCAATCATTATATTAAATTTAATCGGCACTCCGCTTTTATTTGGATTTTTCGCAAAATTTAATATGCTTGTAGCTATTATAAAAGATGGCAATATATTGACGATATTTTCGATGATCGGCGGAACATTTTTTTCTATTCTTTATGGTTTAAAATTATTACGATCATTGAGATATCAAGACGACAGCCAATTAAGAAAATTATACGAATATGAGGAAAATGTCGCAAAACTTGAAAATCATCGAATACATCAAGAACAATTTTATTTATTTTTAGTTGTTTGCATATTGCCTATATTTTTCTCATTATATTTTTATAGCGAGGTGAATAATTTTATTCAATACGCCACTTCCAATTTGCTAACTTTTAGATAAAATAGAAAGATAAAATATTAAAAAATACATTATTATGAATTATGCTTTTATTTTAATGCACGGATGGGGGTCAAATGGAGATTACTGGCAAAATTTAGTGAATCATCTTGACGGAAATGATTATTTTATTTATGAGCAAGGATATTTCTCAAATAAAGAACACTCAAAGCTTGAGGATGTTCATCATTTCGTTGAAAATCATCCGAATGATAAAATTGTTGGTATCGGTCATTCAATCGGCTTTATAAAATTACTTGAAACGAATGTCGAATTTGACTATATTTTTGGATTACAATCATTTGTGAATTTTCTTGGCTCTGGCTCGACGTTAAAAATTTTAAGCAATAATTTTCAAAATTTTGTTTCCGAATTTTTAAAAAATCCAGGAGAAATGCTGAAAAATTCTTACATTTCAGCAAGAATATACGAATATTTTGAAGAAGGGATGTTCGGTGAAAATAATATAAATTATTCATTATTGATTGATGATCTTCAATCTTTAAAAGAAGACAAGTCTCACCTGTTGGGCAATAATGATATTCATTATCATATTTTTGGCTCTCATGATGACTCCGTTGTTCATCCTTTTATCATAAAAGATAATTTTTTTGAGGAAAATATAACATTTCTTGATGTAAAAGCCTATCATTCATTAGGCATTTTTCATAGCGAATTAGTTGCAAAAGAAATTTTTGATAAATTGGCTGAGTTAGAAAAAAATAACGATTGAAATTTGTAAATCATCTATAATTCAACAATTTGCATTATAATAATATATTTAGAAATATCGCTTAAAAAATATATGACTTATTCTGCATATTCTCTTGAAAGAGTGAAAATTGTGAATCAGGAGCATTCAAAACAAATTTTGAAATTACAAGAAAGAGAATTTCGCACACTTCGAAATCGTGAAATGATCGTTAAACACAAATATATAGGCATGAATTTTTACGATATTGATGTTTGTAGGGGGGTTATAAAAAAACCAGATCATTTTATTCCGGGAATTGAGGCGATGGGTGAGATCGTTGAGATTGGAAGAAATTTGAATACCGATTTTAGAATTGGTGATCGCATTTGCTACTGCACTCGTGCAAATGGTGGCGGATATGGTGAATATAATATTATTCACGAAGATTTTGCGATTTCTATTCCGCCGTATATTCAAGACCATATAGCATCTGGTTTGGGGATGAGGGGTGTATTTTCATATGCATTGTTGAATAGAGTTTTTCGTGTTGATGAGCTCTGCTATATTTTAATTTTTAATCCAAGTGGTGGGCTGGGGCATATTTTATCGCAATTGGCGAAGTATTATGGCGCCTATGTCATCGCCGTGAGTTATAATAAGGATTCGCCTTCCGACCAACCTTCATTCAAATCCCATGGTATCGACTTGACAATCATGCACGACGACCCTCATTTTGAGAAAAAAATCATGACTTATACTGGTGGGAAAGGTGTGAATGTTGTATATGATACGATTGGCGACGGCAATTTGTTGAAATACGCCTCTGTGATGCAATATTGCGGTATGTATGTCAGTATTGGGCAGAATAGTGGAGTGAATTTGAAAGTGTCAATGCATAAAGTTGGTGAAAAATCTATTTTTGTGACAAGACCTTCACTTTTTCATTATAAGGGAATGGTGAATGATTTAAGGTTGACGGCGGCTGAGATTTTTGAATTTATGAAAAAGCAGATTATTAAACCATATATCAACAAAATATATTCATTTGATGAATTAAAAAATGCTCATCGAGATATGATCAATCGAAGAAGCAGTTTTATAAATTTGATTGAGATATAGAATTATTTTTTATACTGTATTCTCAAGGGGTTTATTTCTGATGAAATGCTTGAAATGTTTAAATTCTTCTCTGCGTTAATTTTGTCTTGTATTTTTTTCTCTCTATTTTTTTGTTTTTCCAGATCGTTGAAAATTTCTTTCGTCATTTTATAGTCTTGTCGATCATTTGGGGATTGGTCACACTTTTCAAAACCAAAATCTTCATGAAATGCGAGAGACGGCTTCCTTTCTTTTAAAACTTCACTTTTCAATTGAGCATCAGTGCCATCACTCCATTTCAATATACCATTCTTATAAAAATGATTGAGAGTGCAATCTAAAGCCTCTCTCATAAGACCTTGCTTTTGATACTTCTCATTAGTATCGATGTTTAATATAACATCTGCATTCTCCTTTTTTTTGTATGTAGAATGAATTTCAATCTTTCCCACATTCTCATAGTTAAACTTCAAAGATGAACCAATGCCAAAATTTAACATCTGTCCAGATCCATTTGTTATTTTATCGGACTTGCGATAAAGATATATATTAGCTTCTTTAAAGCTTGTATTTTCGTTTGGGGAGTGATATATCAAATATAATCGCTCGTAATTTTCAATAAAGCGAGAAGAGCTCCTAGTATTTGTTTTTATGGGGACTAACGATCTTTAGTTTATTGGTATTTCACGCTCAAAGTCAAAAAAGATATAAAAATCAATTAACTAATAATTAACTTCTTTTAATTATCATATAAATATTAACATTTAATGTTTAGGTATAAATATGATACAAGCTATATTGAAAGTTGCTGAAAGAACCACAGCGAGAAAAACAACCACTAAAGTGACAAAAAAACCGACAACCGCTAAAAATAAATCAGTCTCATCTTTAAGAATTGTCCATGCTAAAAAGCCAGTTGCAAAAAAAACGACAACAAAAACTTCGATGCCAAAAAAAACTAAAAGCACGATAAAAAATTCTTCAAAAATTTTTCACAATCAATATATTGGGAAAAAAACTTTACACGAAGAAGCTGTAAGAAAAATAGAGCAAATTTGGAGAATACTTTCTGAGCATACGAAATTATTGAAAAAAACAACGAAAAAACCTGCAATGAAAAAACAACCAGCAAAAGTGAATATGAGATCTGAGATGAGATCGATGATTGAAAAAACAAGGGCGGTAAGACCAAATACAAGAAAAACAGATAATAAAAAAATTGAGAATAAAAATTCAACTCGAATTGAGAAAAAAACTCTAGCAAGAAGAGTGATGAGAAAAGCTTAACTTTATGCCAGTTTTTCTATAATATTATTCAAAGCTTGTAAGTCCAGACTTACTTTTCCAATCAAAACTCCATCGCAGACTTTGATGATATTTGAAAAATTCTCATCATTCACAGAGCCGCCATAAATCACTGAAATATTTTTATTCTCGATATTTCGATTTTTAAAAATATTTTTAATCTGTGAAATGTTGCTCTCTATCGAATCAATTGAATCGCTCATTCCCGACCCAATTGAAAACTCAGGTTCGTATGCAATAATCAAGTCTTTTGAGAATTTATGATTCAAGAAATCATTAATAATGTTCGCTATATATTGCTTATCTTCTTTGAAGGAATAGACGCAAACGATTGGAATCAAGCTACATTCAAAGGCTTTATCCATTTTTTTTAAAATCATATCCTCGTTTTCATGAAAATATTTTCTTCTCTCCGAATGACCTAGAATCATATATTTGACACCGATTTCTTGTAGCATTTTCGCACTTATTTCACCTGTATAAGAGCCTGAAGTCTCAAAAGCGCAATTCTGCCCCCCTATCGAATATATCTTATTCTCAAAATCAAAAATATTTGAAAGAATGATAGGTGGACAAAGTATAATCTGAAAATTATGATTTATTTTTTCTCGCTCATCATGGTCGATATTATTCAATCGCTCTTTGACTTGCATTGCGTATTTTTTATCACCATTCATTTTCCAATTAAAAATTAGAAATTTTTTGTTATTCATTTTGATTACTTATTATCCAAATATAATTTTTCTATTATAGCTTGCCTCATCGCAACACCACAAGAAACTTGCTGAAAAATTAAACTATATTTTTCATCATCTGCAAGCTGTGGGGAAAGCTCAACACCTCTATTAATTGGACCGGGATGCATAATTTTTACATCTTTTTTTGCTAATTTTATATTTTCATGATTTAAGGAATAAAAATTCTTAAATTCATCAAACACTCCTGAAGATGAAGATTGAGAATTTACATATTCCTTTTTGAATCTTAAAGAGATTATCAAATCGGCATCTCGAATTCCTTCGTTTAAATTGTAATGATAAAACAAATCATCATACAATCCACGATAATCGCATGAAAACTCAGGAGGAGCGATTAAATGCACGTTTTTTATTCCAAGAATTTTATACAATTTGATGTGCGAATGAGCGACACGACTATGCTTTATGTCACCAAAAATTACTATTTTTAAATTTTTCAAATTCTCTATCGTGCAATTAAAATGGTTCAAAATTGTCAACAAATCTCCCAGAGCCTGTGTTGGATGCTCGTTTACTCCATCACCACCGTTCAAAATTTTTGTATTTGGAAAATTTGACAGATGCTTTGCACAAATATGAGGAGTCATGTTTTCAGAATGTCTCATTGCTATAAAATTTGCACCCATTGCACTTAAATTTTTTATAGTATCGATTTCAGTTTCACCCTTATTCTTCGATGAAGATTGCATATTTAGATTTATAACGGAAGCACCTAATTTTGTCGCAGCAACATTAAAAGAGCTGATAGTTCGAGTAGAGTCTTCAAAAAAAACATTGAAAAAAATCTGATTTTTCAGTAAATCAGAGAAAGTTTTTTGATGAAGGTAATAATCCCCGCGTTCAACTAATTTTACTATTTCTGAATTTTTTAAATCTTCTATGGAGAGAAAATGCTTCATCTTATTTTGTATAAAAATTATGCAAATTATATTATGAATTTGATGATTTATCAAGAATTGCTTGAGGCTTTAAAAAGCCTTTCGTTTAAAAAGGTGATGTATTTTATAAATCGCTTCAAATATTAAACCCATCATATTTCCCCTTAAATAAAAAATC
>CAIPFW010000232.1 GCA_903864455.1 uncultured Anaplasmataceae bacterium
GATTTTTTATTTAAGGGGAAATATGATGGGTTTAATATTACAATACAATTGAGAATTCCCAACTTTCTCATCAACATTCATCATTGCGTGAAAAATAAAGTCATTCTTATCGATGCGTAAAAATTTTTTCACATAATCTGATGTTTCAAGCGGCGCATTTTCCCAATTCACTCCAATTCCAACAATCAAATAATGCATATTGTTTTGAAAAATAGATTCAATTAAGATCCCTGCGACTTTCTTGCCGTCAATAAGAATATCATTCGGTTTTTTGATTTTTATTTCGCATTCTGTATTTTTATAAAAATTCATCACTTCATATAAAGAAAGCCCAATTAATAATGAAAAGTTCTGAAAAGAATTATATT
Source organism: uncultured Anaplasmataceae bacterium (assembly GCA_903864455.1). Lineage (GTDB taxonomy): Bacteria > Pseudomonadota > Alphaproteobacteria > Rickettsiales > CAIPFW01 > CAIPFW01. The sequence goes on from CAIPFW010000232.1 coordinate 369, forward strand.
TTTCTAAGTCTCGAGAAAAAATTGGAAAAACTAAACTTAAATATATATTTCCATTTGGTGAGCTCCAAATTGCATCTTTTTTACCCCTACCACTCGTCTGCTGATTTGCGAAAAGAATTGTTTTTTGATTTATTTTATGATTTTGAATCAGTCTTAGAGCTTCGTCATTGGTGCTATCAATTTTATCGTATTCTATGATTTCAAAGAAATTTCTTAAATTTAACATAGTATTTATTGCCTAAATATATAAAATTTTACTTCACCGCAGTGATATATCAAGAAAATTATCTTTTTGAGATTTTTAGATTGAAAACTTAAAACAATTTTAAGTTGTATAGTTGGATTTTTGTTGCTTTTGCTTCCATTTAATATAAAATTTTTTCTATAATTAAGGATTTTTTAATAACTTTATTAGCAAATCAAATGTCGCTCAATTCTTTTAACAATGATTCAGAAAATAACTATGATGATTTGTTGGAGAAACTTCAATTATCTTTATATTCTTGGCATGATGAGATTTCATCAGAAATCGACCAAAGTGAGTATATTAAAGACATAGATGAATTAGCTGTTGATGTTGATGTATATAAAGACTTTATTTTGTCGATATTGATTTATCAGGAGATAATATGTGAATCCAGTGGCATTTCTTACGTTCAGGAAATTCAAGCGAAGTATAGTTTGCTTGATATATTTAAAATTATCAATTCGCTTATCAATAAGGATGAATCAGTCGAAAAAAAAGATTTGATTATTTTTTCCGTTCTATTATTTAAAAATTTAAAAAAAGGAACAAAGTTCAAAATTAATTTAAATCAAATAACGAACAAAATTCACCCTATTGTTTCGATGATTTTTTATAATGAATTGAATAAGAAAATCAAAGACTTGGGTTTAAAAAAAAATAATGGAAGCACTTTAAATAAAAATTTCATGATTGAGGATTTAGCTCAAATCGTTCAAAGAAAAATAAAAGAAGGATTTGTTTTTCTTAAATGAGGTGATTTTTTTTATTTTTCGATAGTTTTTATTTTCGTTCCTGATTAACACCTTCTTGAGATTTTTTCTGCTCGTTATATTTGGATACAAAATCTTTAAACAATAAACCGCAAGAAATGAAATTCATAAATCTTTTTGCAAGCGCAATAAATTCTGTAAAAACAAATTTCGTAGATGGTGGTGTTTCTTCTTTTTGATCTGGTGCTTTTGGAGGTGTAGGAGTAGTAGGAATAGTAGTAGGAATAGTAGAAGTAGGAGTGGCAGTAGAAGTAGTAGAAGTAGTAGAAGTAGTAGAAGTAGTAGAAGTAGAAGTAGGAGTAGTAGTAGAACTTGTTCCACCCACATTTTTTTGATTTTCTAGATCGTTCAAATCATTCTTTTTGTTTTCATTGTATTTTACTTGTACTTCTTCTTCTTTTTTTAATACATCTTCTACCGCCCTAAACAAGATTGTTTCTGCTTCTATTTGCTTTTTTTGTTCAAGTATTGCTTCTTGCGGTTCAACTTCTACACTTTGCCGCGCTCTCATTTTTTTTAGACGAATCGTATAAATCTTATTATTCTTATCGTCTTTCTTTATGTCAAACTTTTGATTTTGTTGTAATGCCATGTTATATGGCAAATCTCCACCTTCAATAATCATTCCAGCAGGAAGTTCAAATTCTTGCGGGAGTTTTGTGTTGTAGTTAATTTTACAGCCCTTCCAACTTTTAACTCTATGAATTCATTGCGTTTGTTTTACGCTTAAAATTCAACAACCATGGGAAAATAAATCACGTTTAAATCGCTTTATAGAAGGAAATCGAAGTGAGTTTGAAGTTTTTATCGTCCGAAAATCGATAAAAATACGGAATTTTAAAGTTTTA
>CAIPFW010000233.1 GCA_903864455.1 uncultured Anaplasmataceae bacterium
AAAATAAAAATTAATTTTTAAAATTTTCTCCAATTTTAAAAAAACTATCAAAAAAAATAAAGGTATGGCGAGAAAAAAAAATACAATATGTTTGTTGAAAATATCAAGATTATTTTTTAAAGATGTTGAGTATTGCACTAAAAATCCAGCGCAAAACAATAGAATTATAGTGAAAAGGAAAAAAAAATAACCTTTAAAATTTTTCATTCTTTCGAAGAGTTAGCCCAAATACTTCATATCGTAATGCTTCGCATTAATCAATCCATAATGATCCATAGCACCTATAATTCCTATTTTTTTACACAAAATATAAAGATTTTTGAACGTAAATGTTTTTTTGAGAACGAGAAAGATAAGCATGAGATGAGTGTATGTATGATGAAAAACAACCTTATAAAAATCAAGCACTTGCACTAGTGTCAAATCAAAAAATAAAAAAGCAAAGAGATAGAGAAAAAGCAATGAATATAAAGCGGGGATAATCCCTGCAATAATTCTATTGATGCTTAATTCTGTATATAAAAACATTCGACTTGTTGGCCAAAATTCCATTACATCAAAAAATCGTAAAATAAAATATGGTCCGAGAAGAGTTAAAATTGTAAAAAGCACTTTAAGGACGAACGGATTGCAAATGAAAACAACCTGACATAAATGACTCGTTATACCATCAATTATCGAAGCTATGTGAACGATTGCAGGGACAGACATCGCGAAAAAGAACGATTGAGCGATAAAAGAATCGATTACTATGCTTTCATTTTTGGCGAATGGATGCGATTTGCGAAAAATTGGCACCATCAAATTTGCGAGAAGGAATCCGTATATCGACTGCAAAAGCAAAATATAGGACATGGCAAGATATGAGTTTTCAAATCCGCATGTGTTGTATATGAGAATGATTGAGAAAATTACGGAAAATAATGCAGACCAATGACGCCCCCACTCAGGCAAATATCCTATATAAAAAACGGTTGAAATTGGTGCACTTCCAACAATTGTTCCAAAAAACTGAAAGCTAAAGATTTTTTTCAACCATTTGAACTTCATAAACCCCTCTAATTATAAATAACAAAAGAAAGATTTTTATCGTCAAGAAACTTTTTTGCAACATTTTTGATGTCCTGAGTTGTCAGTTTCTCAACGATTTCTTTGTTTTTTTGATAAAAATCAAATGGCAAATTATTTTTCACTAAAAGCGCTAAATCGTATAAAGCTTTTCTATTATCTGAAAAATTCATCGCCTGTTTACCATAAAATTTCGTTTTAAGATAATTTAATTCATCTTCTGTCAAACCATTATCGCTTACATTCTTAAATATATTATTAATTTCATCAAGTATTTTTTGAATATCATTACTTCCAGTTGCAACACCACCTGTAATATAATTCGCTTTTTCTAAATTCACTATTATCGTTTTAGCAGAATAAGTGATATTCATCTCCTCACGCAACTTTTTCATTAATTTGCTGTTTAGCCCGCCACCTCCTATATAATCATTCAGCAAAGTCATCACAATAAAATCTTTGTCCAACAAATTCGGCATTTTTTGTGCGAAGTGAATGATAGTTTGAGCTTTTTCAACGCCATCTTTGATTTCCACAGGCTTTGAAAATAAATTTAATTTCACAGGCTCTGGTATTTTTTTATTTGGAGAATCGTCTTTTCCAAAATGCGCTAGATGTTTTTTTAAATTCTCTTCGATATCTTTTTGTGCCAAATCACCAGATATCACAATATGTGGCGTTGCATTCATTAATTTATAATTTATATAATTTTTTATATCTTCTTCTGATATCGATAAAACATCATCCTCGCTTAAAATTTTTGCTTCATAAATCTGTCCTTTAAAAAGCTCTTTCAAGAAGCTTTGATTTGCAAGATATTCATAATCTTGCGCTCCTGCCCGCACTCTAGAAATCATAACATTCTGAGCTAATTGAAAATTTTCGTTTGAAAAATTTGTCTGAAAAAGAGCTTCAAAAATCAAATCGAGAGAAGTTGAAAAATTTTCTTTCAGTGATTTAATGTATATATATGAGTTATCTTGGTCGCTATAAACATTAAAAGTTGTAGACAAATCTTTCAATTTATTTTGAAAATCTCGATAAGTATATCGACTTGAACCCATATTCATCATCGATAAAGCGAATGTATTGAGTCCATTCTTATCTTCATATGATTCGCCAGAGTGTTTTAAAATGACCATCATGTCAATTATTCCGCTATCTTTTCTTTCATAAAAAAAGCAATTTTCTTTGTTAAAATCGCACTTTTTTATATTTTCTAAATAATTCGCCATTGCATTTTGAGAAAACAAAAAACACATAATAAATAAATAAAAGATTTTTTTCATAAGTATTCCTTAGAAAGTATTCCAATGATATGAGGATTTTGTATAAAAATCTCATTATAAACTTTTTCAAGATCTGCAATTGTGATAGCATTGACTTGATTTTTTATGTCGCTCACAATTTCTGGATTCAAACCAGAAAGCATCACCTGACCATAAATCATCGCTTTGTTTTGCAAATTATCCATTGCGTAAGTATGCTGACCGATGTATAGATTTTTTAATCTAGAAAGCTCTTTTTCAGAAACTATCTCCTTTTGATTCTTGAAAAAATCATTCATAAAAACCTGAATTTCTTTTATTTTCGAATCATCGACAGGTGTGATTTTTATCAAAAATGGAGCATTGTCGTAACCAAAATTATTATATTCTACTGAAACATGTGAGGCGATTTTTTTTTCTTCAACTAATTTTTTACTCAACATATTATCGCCCGTTTCAACAATATAAGCTAAAAGCTCAGTGGCGAAGCCGTTTGTATTTTTTGACTGAAAGGTTGGAGCCATGGTCAAATAATAATAATTCGATTGTTTGATATCTTTATCTTTTTCTTCATAGAATAAATTTTTAGTTTTGACGGGCATTTCAGGATTTGTATTTTTATAATAATCCTTCAAATCAATATCATCGTTTTTCAAAACGCTGTAGTATTTTTCAATTAAAGCTTTGGTTTTTTCAGAGTCAAAATTCCCAACTACGAGCAAAATCGCATTGTTTGGATTGTAGTATTTATAATAAAAATTTCGAAAATCTTGATTGAGTATCGCATGCAAATCATTCATCGACCCTATCAACGATTGACCATAATAGTCGTTATTATAAAAAATCGCTGATAATTTTTCTAAAAATTTCTCTTCAGGGACGTTGTCGGTTCTCATTCGACGCTCCTCCTTCACGATTTCTCGCTCTTTATTGATTTCATCGTCATGAAGGACTAAATTTTTCATTCTATCGGACTCAAATTTCATCAAATCTTCAAGTAATTCTTTTTTTCCAAATTCGTAATAAAAAGTCAATTCATGACCCGTAGCTGCGTTATATATTGCGCCATTTTTATCGAAAAAATCTATCAAATCTCCAGTTTCATAATTTTGCGTTGAGCGAAACATCAGATGCTCGAGAAAATGAGCGAGCCCAGCTTTTCCATAAAAATCTTGCAAACCACCGACTTTATAAAAAACTGAATGAACGACAAGCTCAGTTTTATTGTCGGGAACGAGTAAAACTTCGAGACCATTTTTTAATTTAAAATGCTCAAATTGTTCTTTTGAAAAGGCATTCTGCACAAAAATACACAAGAAAAATAATAATAGGATTCGTTTTGGCATAATTTTGATTCATACTTTTCCGAAAGTATATCATAAAAAATCGCTTGAAAACTATCGAAGAGGCATTTAAAGTTTTATTTTTTGCCGAATTATCAATTCAGTTAATTTTGAGTGAATTTTTTGCTATTGTAAAGTTTGATTCCACCGTCTAAACTTTGAACTTTTTTGAATCCATTTTCTTTTAAAAATTGAGTCGCAGCAAGACTTCTCACGCCCGCATGACAATAAATCACAATATTTTTGTCTTGAAATTTTTCTAATTCTTGCGGATTTTGATATAGCAAATCTAATTGTAACCAAAAATCTCCATCGATGATACCATCCATGATCCTTTCTTCCTTCGTTCTCACGTCTACAACGCAGTATTCATAAGGGTTTTTGAGAAAATCATCCATTTTAAGAATGAGCTCTATATCATTTTTTGTACAATTCATATTCATCATTTTTACATTTTTAAGAGTTGGATTGTTGCCGCAAAGTTCGCAATTTTCATCCTTATGAAGTTTAAATTTTTTAATGGTATTATTCAATGCGTTAAATTGAGTGAGAGTGTTGATTGAATTTTCGCCCCTTTCTAATATGAGCTTAATAATTTCCATTGCTTGCATAGAGCCGATAATCCCTGTAACCATGCCAATAATTCCGCCATCAGAGCAGGACTGAGTGTTTGTATTCACGAATGGTTGTATGCATCGAAGGCATAGATTTTCTTTATGATTATTCATAAAAGTCATCAATCTCCCTTCAAATTGAAAGACTGAGCCGGAAATCAGAGGTTTTTTTTCGAAAAAACACGCATCATTCAAAAGATATTTTGTTTGAAAATTATCGCTTGCATCAATTATATAGTCGTATTTTTTGATTAAATGTATGCAATTTTTTTCATTCAATCTCTCATAGTACGAATTTATATTTATATTAGAGTTAAATTTTGTTAAATTTTTCGTCGCAATCTCAACTTTATTTTTACTTATATCGCCTTCATTATAAAGAATTTGTCGATGTAGATTTGTCAAATTTACAACGTCATCATCCATAATGCCAAGAGTTCCTATTCCGGCTAAAGCAAGCTGTAGAGCTACTGGGCAACCAAGACCTCCTAATCCAACTATCAAAACTGATGAATTTTTTATTTTTTTTTGCCCATCAATTTCAATCATTGCGATTTGGCTTTTATATCTTTCCAAGTCTTTTATATAAAATATTTATTGTATTTGTTATTTATAATTTTGACAAGATTGGTTTCAAATTTTAACATAAATACATTGACAGAAAATCCGTAAATCGATAAATTTGCTGAATTTTATAAAAATTTAAAGAATATTGATGTATTTTTTATAAAAAAAGTGTTTTTACTAGTTGACAGAGCTATGAAAATGTTGTAAATTCTCTCAGTGCTAATTATAAAATTAAGATTTCCTAAAATTCTTAGTTTTGTGTAATAAGTAAGGAGAGATGGCCGAGTGGTTAATGGCGGCAGACTGTAAATCTGCTCGTGAGAGCGTACGTAGGTTCGAATCCTATTCTCTCCATATAAGAAATAAGCGGGTGTAGCTTAGTGGTAAAGCACCAGCCTTCCAAGCTGGCTATGTGAGTTCGATTCTCATCACCCGCTCTTTAATAGCGTATTGATAATTGTAATATTTGTGATATATTGATAGATAATTTTTATTTTATAGGTTTGATAAATGGCTGACAGTAAAACATTTAAGAGGGGAAAGCCTCACTTGAACGTAGGGACCATTGGTCATGTTGACCATGGTAAAACAACTTTAACTGCCGCAATTACAACTGTTCTTTCTAAGACTGGCGGAGCTAAAGCGACTAACTATGGTGAAATTGATAAGGCGCCAGAAGAAAAGGCTCGGGGTATTACAATTAACACTGCGCACGTTGAATACGAAACAGCGAAAAGACACTATGCTCATATTGACTGTCCAGGTCACGCCGATTATGTGAAAAATATGATTACAGGTGCCGCTCAAATGGATGGTGCAATTCTTGTTGTATCTGCAACTGATGGACCTATGCCTCAAACTCGTGAGCATATTTTACTTTCTCGTCAGGTTGGAGTTCCTTATATCGTTGTTTACTTAAACAAGTGCGACCAAGTTGATGATGAAGATATGTTTGAACTTGTTGAAGACGAGATTCGTTCTTTGTTAACCCAATATGGATTCAATGGAAAGGAAGCAATAATCGTTCGTGGTTCTGCATTAATGGCTTTGAATGGCGAAGATAATGACAAAGGTTATGGAGTTGCTTCAATTCATAAATTAATGGACGCACTTGACTCTGTGATTCCAGATCCTGTGAGAAATATTGATTCTCCATTCTTGATGCCAGTTGAAGACGTAATGTCTATTACAGGTCGTGGAACTGTGGTAACTGGAAGAATAGAATCTGGTGTTATCAAGGTGGGTGATGAGGTTGAGATAGTTGGTTTGAGAGCTGAAAATGCTGTTTTAAAGACTACTGTAACAGGAATCGAAATGTTCAAGAAATTACTTGAGCGTGGTGAAGCTGGTGATAATGCAGGATTATTATTGCGTGGTACGAAAAAAGAAGAGATAGAGCGCGGTATGGTTCTTGCTAAACCAGGAAGTATTAAAGCTCACACTAAATTTAAAGCTGCAATATACGTTTTGAAATCGGAAGAAGGCGGTAGAAAAACTCCTTTCCATGCAAAATACAAACCACAATTTTACTTCAGAACTACTGATGTAACGGGAGATATGGTTGAATTGCGTGACAGTGAGAACAAAGAGACTTTAGAGATGGTGATGCCTGGAGATAACATAAATGCAACTGTGCATTTAGGTAAAGGTGTCGCTATGGCTGCTGGGTTGCGTTTCGCTATTCGTGAAGGCGGTAGAACGATCGGATCTGGAATGATCGTTGAAGTTATTGCATAGGTGTATTTTTTATGAGTATCAAAAATACATCTCCTGTTGTTGCAGGATCTAAAATTGTTGTTAAATTGTTTTCCTATGATCACAATTTAATAAAAAATGCTGTGTTTGTTATAAGAAATGCTTTGAGTGGTAGCGGTGTTGATATATGCGGACCAATCCCAATACCAACTAGAAAAAAAACTTTTACAGTAAATAGATCCCCACACGTAGATAAAAAATCTCGTGAGCATTTCGAGATAAGGACTCATGTTAGAGTCATTGGATTGTTTAATTGTAACAATACTGTGGTTGAGCGCTTGCTCAAAGTGGCTCTACCAAATGGTGTAGAAATTAAGATTAGATATATTGATTAGTGAATTTATTAATGTTTATTTTGTGTGATTGTTTATGAAAAGGTTTGGTTTAGTTGCGATAAAAGTTGGTTGCTCTACTTATTTTAAGTCTGATGGCTCGGCTTTTGCAGTTACTATCTTAAAAGTTGCGAACTCTTTTGTTTCATCGTTGAAAAAAAAAGAAATTGACGGATATAATGGAATTCAAATAGTTTACGATAAAAAGATAGTACGTGAATCTGTAATTTCTAAACCTATTCTTGGAACTTTAAAAAAGTTGAATCTACCTTTTTTGAGATACTCAAAAGAGTTTGTTTTTGATGATACGAAAATAGATATTAACAACTTAATTATTGGTTCTGAACTATCAGCATCTATTTTTTCTGGTGTGAAAAAAGTTGATATTACGGGCTGTACTAAAGGAAAGGGGTTCTCTGGTGTTATGAAAAGATATCAGTTTGCTGGTTTGAATGCGAGTCACGGTGTATCATTAGCTCATAGAATGCCTGGTTCTACAGGTCAGAGAACAGATCCTGGAAAAGTATTTAAGAATAAAAAAATGGCTGGTAGACATGGTATGTACAAAAAAACAATACATGGAATGTCTGTGGTAGCGATTGATGAAGCAAATAATCTGATTGTAGTGAAGGGTTCTGTCCCTGGCTCAATGAATGATTTTGTTTGCGTTAGAGAAGTAGCGAAATTTTAAGTTTTTTTGATGTAATTTTATGGTTCAGTTAGTTGTAAGAAGTTTCGTCAATTGCGATGAAAGCCACGGTCATCTTGAGTATCCAGAGCAGTTGTTTTTATTGAGATGTAAGAAAGATGCGTTGCAAATGGTTTATAATACTGATTATGCAATGAAGAATCGCTCTTTTTCTCATACAAAAGATAGGGGGGAGGTTGAAGGGACTACAAAGAAAATGTATAGGCAGAAGGGAACAGGCGGAGCAAGGCATGGAACTATGAGGGCTTCTCAGTTTCGTGGTGGCGGTATTACTTTTGGTCCAAAATTCGCCTTAAAAAGAATCAAAATTAATAAAAATTTAAAATTTTTAGCTGTGTTGACTCTTCTCAATAAGCACATCGAGCGAGGTAGCTTGTTTGTATTTGATGAATTGCATTGTGATTCTTTGAGAACAAAAGAGCTTAATGCAAGACTTTTTGCGTTTTTTGAAAAGTGCGTTTTTGAAAATCTTTCAGCTATGGAATTAGTTGGTGGGTCAAAAAATCAAAAATACGAATTTTTCTTAAAGAAATCAGGCTGTGTATTTGTTGGAGATTTTGATACTGAGAATTTAGAAAAGTCTAAAAATTTCTTACTGGCTTCTAGAAATATTGTTGGTTTGAAGTCTTTGAATGCCGACAGTTTGAATGTTTCTGATCTGATGAATCACGGCGTAGTTTGTATTGCAAAAAATTCTTTAGTTTATGTAATAGAAAAATTTCAAAACAAATTGCTTCGAGACAAACTTTTAAAAGTTAATTTAGGATAATTGCATGACAAATAAAATTAATGCTTTTTTAATAAAAAAATTGCTTATTACTCAGAAATCTCACGATTTGGAGAGTAAATTAAATAAACTAACGTTAATTACAGATCATCAAGTCAATAAATTCGATATTATTGCATTTTTTACTACTTTGAGTATTTCGATAAATTTCGTTAATTCTATGAATGTAAAAAGCGAAGATAGATTGTTCAGAGGGCGTTCTGGAAAGACGAAATCTTGTAAAAAATTTATCATTACTTTTGGAAAAGGTGAGAATGTCTCTAAGATAATTGACAGCATTGTGAGTTTGCAGTTGTCTGCGAATAAAGTTTAGTTTTTGTTTCTTGTTTGAAAAAAATGAAGTATTTTAATCCAGTTCATAATTCGATGCGTGGTTTGTGTCTAATTAGTAGAGACTCTTTAGCTAAAGAGCCGTCGGAAAAAGCTCGTGGTTTAATTTTTGGTCGCAAGCGTATTTCTGCTAGAAATAATGCGGGTAGAATTACTGTGAGGTATAGGGGTGGCGCGCATAAGAAAAAAATGCGTACAGTAGATTTTAAAAGATATAACGCATTGTCACACAACGAGGATATCGTAGTGTCAAAAGTTATTTCTTTGGAATACGATCCCAATAGAAGTGCTTTTTTGGCATTATTGGAATCAAAAAGCAGTAAAAATGAAAGTGCTGATATTTTTTATAATTATATCATAGCATCAACAAATATGAAAATAGGTGACGAAATCATCTGTTCCAAAGTTGGTGGAGATATGAATATGAATGAAGGTAATGCATTTCCTTTGTCGCAAATTAGAATTGGTTTAAAAGTTTACAATATAGAATTGAAGCATGGGTCTGGTGCTGTTGTTGCTAGATCCGCTGGTTCTTATGCTGAGGTTGTTGGTCGTGATTCTGGTTTTGTATTATTAAAGCTGAGGTCTGGAGAAGTGCGATTAATTCATGAGGATTGTTTTGCAACTATAGGTATCGCATCTAATGTTGATCACAAAAATGAAAGTTTAGCGAAAGCCGGAAGAAAAAGATGGATGGGTATTAGACCTCATGTTCGTGGTGTTGCGATGAACCCTATAGATCACCCGCATGGTGGTGGCGAAGGTAAGACATCAGGTGGTAGACATCCAGTGACGCCTTGGGGTAAACCGACGAAAGGTAAGAAAACTCGTCGTAAAAAATGGAGTGACAAATTAATTAAATCTTTTTAGTGAATTTTTTGGGAAATTATGGCGAGATCTGTTTGGAAAGGACCTTTTGTTGAGAATTCTTTGTTTAAATTGTGGGTAAAGCTTGCTCGTGGGGAGAGTGTTCCGAATGAAAGGAAGAAAATTTGGTCTAGGCGAAGCACAATAATACCGCATTTCGTTGGTAGAACTTTTATGGTTTACAATGGAAGAATTTTTGTTCCTGTGAATGTTACCGAAGCGATGATAGGTTTGAAATTTGGGTCTTTTTCCCCAACAAGAACTTTTAAAGGTCATGCAGGTGACAAAAAAGTTGTAAAGAAAAAGTAGTAAAAATTTAGTGATTGAATTTATTAAATAAGTTGGTAAAATTATGAATGCTAGTATATCTGTTGTAGCGAAAAATTCTTATATCAGTGTGAGTAGTAAGAAAATGGTTCTTGTTACTAGAATGATTCATGGAATTCCAGTGATGAAAGCGATAGATATTTTATCTTTGTCGTACAAGGCGTGCGCTAAAGATATTATTGATTTGTTGAATTCTGCTATAAAAAATGCTATTCATAATTTTGATGTGCATGATGTAAACAGTTTATATATCAAGGAGATTAGATTGGGTAGGGCGAAATTTTTAAAAAGATTTCAGCCTAGAGCTCGAGGTAGGAGTAATAGAATTTTGAAGCATGGGAGTAATCTTGCGATAATTTTAAGTGTTTTAAGTGTTTAATTGGTGAATAGATGGGGCAAAAAGTAAATCCTAATGGTTTTAGGTTGCAAGTTAGAAGAGATTGGTCTTCTTCTTGGTATATTAATGGAAATCTTTATCATTCTTTAGTTGAGCAGGATTTTCTTCTTCGAAAATTAATAAGTTCTTTTTACAAAAAAAGCAATTGTATTTCTAAAGTTATTATTGAGCGCTCCAATCACTCTAGTAGCGGTAATGCGCCATCTGGAGATGTGGAGATATTCATCTACTCTTCTAATGTTGGAGCTATTTTGGGTAAAAATAGTAAAGAAATTGAGAGATTGAAGTCTCAAATGAAAAAAATACAAAGCGGATCTAATTTTAAAGTGAATGTAATAGAGGTCAAAAGACCGGATACGGATGCCACTTTAATTGCAATGAACATTGCGGCTCAATTAAAAAAAAGAATGAGCTTCAAAAGAGTCGCGAAAAAAGCTCTTGAAAGTGCTAAGAAATTTGATGACTGCCTAGGGATAAAAATTGCTTGCTCTGGTAGACTCAATGGAGCTGAGATTGCGAAAACTGAAATTTTCAAACTTGGGTCTGTGCCATTGCATACTCTAAATGCCGACGTTCATTATGGCGTTGCTGAGTCAAACACAACGTATGGTATTATTGGTATTAAAGTTTGGGTTTATCTTAATAATTAATTATAGGTTTATAATATGAATATGTTAACTCCAAAGAAATTAAAATATCGAAAGGCGTTTAAAGGAAGGAATGTTGGCAATGCGACTTCCGGCAATGTGTTGTCGTTTGCAAACTATGCGATTCAGGTGCTTGAGAATGTGAATTTGAAATCAAATACACTCGAGGCAGCTTATAAGGTGACAAATAAAACTGTAAAAAGCTATAGTAAAATATGGTTTAGGGTGTTCCCTCATAAGCCTGTAACAAAGAAACCTATAGAGGTGCGGATGGGTAAGGGTAAAGGCGCAGTGGATCATTATGTTGCGTGCCTGAAACCCGGTAACATCATTTTTGAATTTGATTCTCCGAGTTTATCTGAGGCTCAGGTTGTGCTCTCTCAGTGTATAGGGAAATTAGGTATTCGTTGTAGGCTCTTGCAACGTAAAGTTGGTGGTGTTTTTTTTAATAACGAGATATTATGAAAAAATATAGTAGAAAGCTTGCTGTAAAAGCTATTTTAGATGGTTTGAATGTTCAGGTTTTTAACGCTAAATTTGAAACTTTTTCATTGAAATGCGCTATGCAAAAAAGCATATTTAACAATGCTTTGGCGAATGATGGTTTGATTGGATATAAAAGTTCGTTAAAAAATTTCACTGAAGCGAAGAAAAAAAATAAAAAAATTGTAAAAGATGCGTATTTGAAAGTGGGGTTGTAATTTTATGTTGAAGGTTTTATTGGGTGTCGTAAGTAAAGTTATAGACGACAGAACTGTTGTTGTTCTTGTGCAGAGAAAGGCTATACATCCTCTTTATAAGAAAGTAATCAAAATAAACAAAAAATATCTTGTTGATAAAGATGCTCATTCATCGATTGCTCTGAATCAGAATGTTTCGATTATTCAATCAAGACCGATTTCGAAAAGAAAGAAGTGGAAACTCGTTGCTAATTAATTTGGTGTTATATGATTCAAGAAGGTTCGTTTTTAGAAGTTGCTGACAATTCTGGAGTGCGTTTAGTAAAATGCATTAAAGTTTTAGGTGGTTCTGGTAAAAGATTTGCGCAATACGGCGATTTGATTGTTGTTTCTGCGAGAAAAATTATACCAAAAGCTTCGTCATCAATAAAAAAAGGTGATGTATCGTTAGCTGTTTTAGTTAGATCGAAGTTTCCATTCAAAAGAAAGGATGGGTCAGTTGTCGTTTTTAACGAAAATGCCGTTGTCCTTTTGGATAAGCAGTATAAAATGGTGGGTACCCGTGTTTTTGGTGTTGTTGCTAGGGAATTAAGAAAAGATTTTGCTAGAATTACAACTTTAGTTAAAGAAGTTATTTAAGAGGCGTGAAGATGACTGTTTTTTGCCATGTAAAAAAGGGTGATAAAGTAATTATAAATTCCGGTAAGTTTAAAAAAACTATAGGAAATATCACCGTTGTTTCTAGAGTTAGCGAGAATAGATTTGTCGTTGCGATAGATTCTATTCCAAAGACTAGTAGAAAAAAAAAAGGATCTGAGGATGTCGTGCAAAAAGATGTTTTTATTGATTCATCTAATGTTTTATTGTTGCAAACTGGAAGTAATTAATGTATAAATAGTTTTATGAATCTTGATTTAAAAAAAATAGATAGAAATGTTTTCGAGCTATACCAAAAAGCTGCAAGTGATGGTGCAAAATCTGTTATGTTTGATGTTTACAACAAGCATATAGTTGATGAATTTACAACAATCGCTGATTGTAAAAACAAATTCGCTGTGCCGAAGTTGTTGAAAGTCAATGTCAATGTAGGTTTTGGCGCTGAAAACAAAAAAGATGTTGACTATATTAGTAATTGCCTTCAATCAATTACAGGTCAATTGCCAAAATTGAATAAGGCTCGAAAATCTGTCTCTAATTTCAAAATTAGAGAGGGTGACCCAATAGGTATGATGGTTACTATGAGATCGTATAGAATGTATTACTTTTTAGAAAAGTTGCTTTTTATCAATATGTCTAGAGTGCCAAATTTTATGGGTTTTTCTGGGAAAAGCTTCGACGGTAATGGGAATTTTTCTTTTGGCTTTCCAAAGCATTCTATTTTTTCTGAAGAGATTAGGAATTCAAGGATTGATTTTGATTTTGGTATGGATATTACAATAGTGACTTCGGCTAAAAATGATGCTGATGCAAAATTGTTATTATCTTTACTTGGTTTCGTTTTTATATAGAGAATTATGGCAAAAAAAAGTGTTGTTGCGCGCAATAAAAAGCGCATTTTGTTAAACAAAAAATTTGACGAAAGAAGAAAAGCTTTGAAGGAGGCTATTATGAATAAAAAAACTTCTGTGAGCGAGAGGATAAAATTATCTGCCAAATTATCTAATTTGCCTAGAAACTCTTCTAAAACGAGAATTCGTAACAGATGTTTTATCACTGGAAGAGCTAGGGGGTATTATGGGTATTTTGGTTTGTCCCGTATTATGTTAAGAACGATGGCGTCATTTGGTTTATTGCCAGGCGTTAGAAAAAAATCTTTATAATTGGTTGAATTATGTCTCGTAATTTTTTATTAGCTGATTTTATTGCTCATATTAAGAATTCAATATCGGCAAGGTTGAGGTTTGCATCTTTTTTTTATTCATCTTTAATTGAGAATGTTTGCCTGATTCTGAAGGAAGATGGTTATATAAGTGATTATTCTGTTGTTTACGATGATTTAGGTAGAAAAAACATTAGAGTTGTTTTATCATATCACAAAGGCGTTTCTGTAATACAGAATTTCTTTGTTGTGAGTAAGCCAAGTAGAAGGTCTTATATGAAATTTAAGAACTTAAAACCATATAAAAATGGAATGGGTTTAACAATTTTATCAACCTCAATTGGCGTGATTTCTTATAAAAAGGCTTCGGAAGAAAGAGTGGGTGGTGAAGTTTTATGTTGTATTTTTTGAGTATTGTATGTTTTCTAGAATAGGATCTTCTTCTATTTCAATAGATAAATATAAAGTTGATTTAGTGGAGAATAAGTTGAATATAGGGTATAAAAATGCATCCTATAGCTATGAGTTTGATAAAAATTTAATTTGTGAAGTGTCTGAAGACAAATCTTCATTAAAATTTTTACCAAATATTGAGAGAATTCGAAATAAAGCGATAGAAAGAAAAGTTAAGAAAATTGCTGGGTTTCATGTGCGTGACTTGCAAAATTTGCTTTCTGGTATTGTGACGCCATTTAAAATGACTCTTGATATAGTGGGGACGGGGTACAAAGTTGTTCATAACAAAGTTGCGAATTTTTTGAATTTTAGTCTTGGCTTTAGTCATAATATCGTTGTAGTGATTCCGAAAGACGTCGTTGTAGAGATAGTGCAAAATAAGATTAATCTAACATCTTCTTCAAAAATGATTCTTGGTGGTTTTGCAAGTTACTTGTCTATGTCGTTGAGAAAATTCGATAAATTCAAAGGAAAAGGCGTGATTATTTCTGGTAAATACATGCAAAGAAAAGAGTTGAAGAAAAAATAATTGAGGTGATTGGTATGAATAAAAGACGTTTTAGAATTTTTGTGCACAAAACTTCACAGCATTTTTATGCTCAGTTGATTGATAAAGATGGATCTGTGAAGGTTGCTTATTCGACTTTATCTTTGAAAAATAGTATAAAAAAAGATGGTAGTAAGTCTAATGTGAATTTCGTGAATAGTAAATTTATAAAAGAAGTTGCTGTTAATTTTGCTAACTCAGTAAAGACTGTTGTTGTTGATGCAGTTCCGGCTGATTCCATGAGTTTTTTCGACCGTGGCAAAAAAAAGTATTGCGGGTTGGTGAAATTATTCGCTGATTCTTTGAGAGAAAATGGAATTTTGATTTAATAGGTTTGTTGATGTTGAATAAAACTGAAGAAAATTTTGTTTCTTTTGTAGCGCAAGTTCGAAGAAATGATAAAGTTGTAAAAGGTGGTAAGAATTGTTCTTATTCCGTTCTGGTAATATGCGGTGATCAAAAGGGGCGTTGGGCTATAGGTTTTGGAAAGCACAAGGAAGTTTTGCTTTCAAAGCAAAAGGCTATACGATCCGCAAAAAATACTATGATGAGAGTGAATTTAAAAGAATCTCGCACTATACATCATGATGTAATGGCTTCTCACGGTGCAACAACTGTATATATTAGGTCTGCTGATAAGGGGACGGGTATTGTAGCTGGTGGTGCGATGAGGCTTGTTTTTGAGGCTTTGGGTGTGAAAGACGTTGTTGCGAAATGCGTTGGTTCATCTTGCCCGCATAATTTAGTAATTGCGACGATGAAAGCGTTAAAACTCTTGCGCACACCAAAATTAATTGCTATTATGCGTAACAAACCAGTAGACGAGATAGTCCGCAGTGGGAAGATTTTTTCGAAGAAGTCTACTAAAGAAAGTGAAAAAAATTAGTTTTTTGTGTATTTTATATGAATTTTAGTAAACCGATTACGAGTGGATTTGACGGTTCTGGTAGTGAATTTAGAAAGTTAAATAAGAAAAAAAAAAAGAGTCGGTCGTGGTACTGGTTCGGGTATGGGGAAAACTTCTGCTCGTGGTTCGAATGGTCAAAAAGCTAGATCTGGTTGTGCTTTGCGCAATTTTGAAGGCGGCCAAAAAACAATCACTTCGTTACCTAGAAGAGGTTTCAATTCGATTAAAAAAGAAAGCGATAAATATAATATCGTTCACATCGGTAGAATAGTTGAAATGATAGATGAATCTATTATTGATAAAAACGAGGTGATTGATAAAAATGTTTTGCTAAAGACAGGTGTTGTGAAGACTCTGAAGAGAAAAATTAAATTACTTTTCGATGTTGAGTCGAGCGTTGCTTTTAATATAAAAGTTGATTCGTATTCAAAAAACGCACTTGAGGCTGTAAAAAAAGCCGGTGGCTCTTGCTTGTAAATTAACTTATATAAAATATTCATCATGACTGCACAAATGTTAAATAGAAATTTTATTTTTAAGATTTTTTTAGCATTTCTATTTTTGTTCATATTTCGTATTGGCGTTTATTTGCCATCTCCGATTGTGAATGCTGAATATTTTTTATCTAAGTTGACTACTTTCAGTCAAGGGCTGTTTGTAGGCACGATTAGCACTATCTCTTCGGGTGTTTTTGGTAGTTTCTCGATTTTATCGCTTGGTGTAATGCCATATATTTTGTCGTCTATTATGACTCAAATTATAAGTTATATTTATCAAGATAGTAAATCGAACAATTCCAAAGACGCTGCGTTTTACGCAAAAATTAGCAGGATTTTTACTTTAGTTTTTGCGTTAATTCAGTCTACGATACTTCTTTTTACAATGAAAAACACGTGTGATGTTTTTTACTGCAACGCAATGAGTAGGGAGATGATTTACTTTATTGCCCTGATTTCGGTAGTCGCTGGTTCGATGATTTCCGTGTGGATTGGTGAAGCTATAACTGAATATTGCGTAGGAAATGGAATATCAATGATAATATTTACCAATATCGGTTTTGATTTTGTTTCTGGGTTAATCAAGGTATTCACATCAACTGATGCCGGCTTCTCGAATTTGTTTTTAGCGTTATTTTTAATATTCGGAGTGATATGCGTAATAGTGCTTTGTGAGAAATCTGTCAGGTTAGTTGACGTTCAGTATTCGTCTTCATCAAAAAAAAATAATGATAATTTGTTGTCATTTATACCGATGAAATTGAATTTCGCTGGCGTTATGCCGATGATTTTCACTGCTACAATTATTGGATTTTTTATGTCGTCATTAAATTTAGCGATTGGTGTATTCGGAGGTATGTTTGACGATTTTATTTTATTTGCGTTGAGGAGTAAAGTTTTTTACTATTGTATTTATTTTACTTTTATATTATTATTTGCTTTAATATACAATAACGTAAGTTTCAACGTGGAAAAAGTCTCGGATTCGTTAAGAAAAACATCTGGCGTCATACCAAATGTAAAGCCTGGATTAATGACGATTCAGTATTTTTCTGTTTTGTTGCGTAAATTGACGGTTATTGGCGTATTTTATTTGTTTTTAGTGTCTGTGTTTGTTGATTATTTTAAAGTTATCTTGAATATCGATAGTTTTATTGGTGGTACGAGTTATTTAATTATTACGGTGATCGCTTTAGAGTTAATAAATAAATATCAGGTTGAGATTTTGAACGCGAGATACAGCGAA
This sequence comes from uncultured Anaplasmataceae bacterium, assembly GCA_903864455.1. GTDB lineage: Bacteria > Pseudomonadota > Alphaproteobacteria > Rickettsiales > CAIPFW01 > CAIPFW01. The sequence continues at coordinate 17,164 of CAIPFW010000233.1, forward strand.
TATGTTTTATAGTTTATAAGAGTTTATGGAATTCATTGTATTTTTAGGAATGCCTGGGACGGGAAAAGGAACGCAATGCTCTTTATTGAAGGAGCGTGATGGCGTGCTTTCTTTGTCTCCAGGTGAAATCATCAGAGCGAAGTTATCTCAAGATAAGGAGATTGCTGATTCCGTAAATAGAGGTGAGTTACTCTCTGATGATTTCATAATGAATCTTGTGAGTGAAAATCTAAATGTTTTGACAAAGAGTAATGATAGCGGAGTTTTGATTTTTGATGGAATACCGAGAACGATAGGGCAGGCGAAAATATTAAATGATTTGCTTGAAACTCAGTTTAATAGTTCGCCATCATTGGTTGTATGTTTCACTGTAAAAAAGCGTTTAATTATTAATAGGCTTAATAACAGGGTGATTTGTAGCTCTTGTAACGCACCGGGACAACTATCAAAAAATTTTGTGTGTAGCGTTTGCGGTGGAAAAAGTTATACAAAGCGTCTCGACGATGATAGCGCAGTAATCAGAAAAAGATTATTTAATAACAGGAAAAATACGAATGAGATTTATGATTTTTATAGATTGAATGGAGCGAAATGTGTAAAATTAGATGCTGATTCCAATATTGATTCTGTTTATAAGAAGTTGAAAAGGGTGGTTTTATCCACTAAAATATAGTTTTATAGGTTAAGTTTATATGAGTATAGTAATTGCTGAGGTTGTTTTAAATGTAAATAAGCGCTTGCCTTATAGTTTGACTGGCGTTCGTGGGATAGGTTTGTCCAGAGCTAAGGCGATTTGCAAGGCATTGAATTTTGATGAAATGAAATTTTTGCGCGATCTTGATGATGCCGAATTGCGTGCATTGAGTGAATATATCAATGAAAATTATAGCGAAGAGATTGGTAGTAATCTTAGAAGAAACGAACAAAAAAGAATTCAAGAGTTGATGTCATTGGGTAGTTATATTGGTTTGAGGCACAGGAAGAGGTTGCCTGTTCGTGGGCAGAGAACAAGCTCAAATGCAAAAACTCGTAGGGGGAAAGCTGGTTCAAAAGTTCAGAAAAAAAAGTAATTTAGGGGTTATTATATGTCAACAGTCCAAAAAAAAGATTTGAATTTAAAAAAAACTAACTTGTTAAAAAAGCGCAAAACTGTTCCTACGATTGCGAGGGCAGTAGTTTTGACTACTTTTAATAATAATATAATTTCGATTTCTGATTCGGAGGGTAACGTTATTGTAGCTAGTTCATCTGGTGCACAAGGATTCAAAGGCACGAGAAAAGCTACTCCTTATGCCGCACAAGTTACTGCTTCTGAGGTTGCAAAAATTGCGGTCGATTTGGGAGTGCGTTGTGTAAGTGTTATCATCAGAGGCGTTGGTCCAGGAAGAGATTCGGCAGTCTTGGCTCTCAGAAACTCAGGTTTGAAAATTAGCGTAATTTCTTTTGACGTAAGGCTGGCTCATAATGGTTGCAGGGCAAGAAAAAGAAGAAGAGTGTAAAATTTTTTTGGTCAAATTTATGTTTAATGTGGAGCAGGATTTATCTCATAGGAACTTGTTGAGAGCAAAATCTATAGATTATATTCATTCATCTGAAGAGATGAATGGTTTGTATAGCTCGGGAACTGTAGTATTATCGCCTATTTTCAAAGGCCTTGATGTTACAATCGCTCATTCCATGAGGAGAGTATTACTTGGGGCTTCATCTGGTTATGCGATTATAGCTTTTCAGATTGAGGGCGTCCTTCATGAATTTTCCTATATAAATGGGGTAGTAGAAGATATTTTAACAATTGGATTGAATCTGAAGCAGGTGCGATTGAAGTCTTCTAAAGATGCAAAAGTTAGTGAGACTATCTCCATAGATTTGAAGGGGCCGTGTGAATTTAAAGCTGGGATGATTGAAGATTTCGCAAATGTAAAAGTTGTAAACAAAGATCATGTAATATTTACTATTAATAGCGATATTAATGTATCAATCAAGTTGATTCTTGCGTTTGGATATAATTATGTTCAAGCTGATTCTTTTAAAAAAACTGGTGTAAAAAGCCCAGGGTTGATATATATTGATGCGCTTTTCAATCCAATTAAAAATGTTTCGTTTAGCTCGGAAGATATTATTGTGAATAGCGAAGATTATAAAAAGCTTTATATTTCTATTGAAACTGATGGGACGATAGATTACAGAGATGCTTTGCTAAATGCCGCAAATTTAATGAAGGAGCAGCTTTTCATTCTATCGTCGAATGCCCAGCAGACAACATTTTTTGATGATGATTCATCCGATAGTTTAAATATTTTTGATGATGAGATAGGGAAAGACTATTTATTGAGTGCTTCTGGGGTTCGATATAATATGAATTTATTTAAAAATATTCATGAAATCGAAATGCCGATTAGAGCACATAATGCTTTTGTGAAGGCGAATATTGTATATTTAGGCGACTTGATAAATATTCCATATAAGGAATTGATTTCAATGTCGAATCTTGGAAGGAAATCTTTGGAGTTGGTATCAAATTGTATTATGAAATATAATTTGCGATTTGACATGAACATTTCCCCATGGCCACCAGTAGATTTGCTAAATCTGCGGAAGCAATATGAAGGAAGGATGAATTCTTCGTTGAAGAAAAAAGTTAATTGGTAAAATTTTAATTGGTATAAATTATGAGACACTTAGTTGCTGGTAAAAAATTAAATAGAAATACTTCACATAGAATTTCTTTGATCAGAAATATGACTATTTCTTTAGTTCAACATGAGCAAATTATAACAACCTTACCAAAGGCAAAATTTCTGAGACCATTCGCTGAAAAAATTATTACTATCGGTATCGAATACGCAAAATCAAAAGACGAAAGTAGAAAATTATTTTTACGCAGATTGCTTTTGGCTAGATTGGGTAGCAAAAGTCATAATGCCGTAGAAAAAATTGTAGCTATTTTATCTGAAAGATACAAAAATAGAAATGGCGGATATACTAGAATATTAAAATATAAACATCGTATCGATAGTACTCAAACAGCAGTGATTGAGTTTGTTGATAGAGATGTAGAGGCTAGAGGAAGACCATTCTTGAAAAAATAAATATCGCAAACTGTGAAAATCTAATTCCTCAGGTTTTTATCTTGAGAAGAACATGAGAAATCTGAAATTATTCAAAACTAATTTGAGATTTCATTTAAAATTTCTTTTATTATCATTTGATGAATTGGCTTTATCTCAAATTTTTGATTTTGATTGCTTTGGGAATAAAAATTTTGAATCTTGGATAATGCGGATGTTTCTGTATCGGTGATGAAGATTTTTGTAAATGCGGAATCGTGCATTTTTTCAACTGCATTTTGTGAAAGAACGGCGTGAGTTGTGAAGCAATATATATCATTCGCTCCGTAACTTTCTTTTAATGCTTTTGCAGAATTGCATAGAGTGCCTCCCGTATCTAAGATGTCATCAATGATGATGCATGTTTTTCCATCAATTCTTGGGCCTACGATTTCAGTTATTTCTGATTTACCCGGTTCTGGTCTTCTTTTTGTAATGAAAATAATTTTTCCTTCGTATTCGCTGAGTAAATTAATGAAGGATTTTGTTTGCGCTCCATATATAATGAAAATTGAGAGTAGGTGATTTTTGATTTCACTCCACAAAATTTTTACTTTTTCAGCGCATCCATGATCTGGAGCAACTAAGACGAGTTTGTTGACAAAAAACTCAAAAATAATTGCTAAGGCGAATTCGGAAGATTGCGTTCCTATAAATTCTATATCTTCTTCTGATTGCAGTCCGCTAAATAATCGGAAAAAACTCTCGATATGTTTTTTTTGGGACAAATCTTCTAAATGGGATAAAATAATTTCTTTAAATACATCGCCAAAAATCTCCAATAAATGTTCTTTTTCAATCATGTTGTGCTTTATGTGATTTTCATCGCAATATTTGGCGAGTGCCGTAGAGTGAGGGTCGATTGTGACTAATTTTGTCAATCCGCAAACTTTTAAAGTTTTGATTTTAATTTCTAAGGCCGATGGTTCTGAAGTTTCGTATTCTTCTTCATCGATAATTTTGATGGCATTGATAGTTCTATCCTGCCTCGCATATCCAAAATTTGTCGCAATTAATATTATTTCGGCGTTTTTATTCAAATTTCGGCAGGCATTAATGATGCATTCGGTTTCAAAAAAGATAGAATCTACAGATTTATTGATAAATTTATTTTCTGAGATCGACTGAATGACGATGAATTTATGGCAACTCTCAAACGAGAATTCCGATTTATCAGCGATTAATTTAATTCGAGTTTCGCCATTATTAAAAGTTGTGATTTCTGTCAAATCATGCAAAAAAGACAAACTATCGTTGTGAATATTTAATCTTTGCAAAGTTTCTTTTAATAAATTTTTATTTATTGGGCAGTTACTTCCATTAATTATAAAAATATTTTTTGTCATTGCGTTGAATTTTTTATAAATATATAACTAAATTGTTAACATCATACTATATATTGCGAGATTTCCAAAGAAAAAATATTCAATTGATTGAAGATTGCTGTTGATTTGACTAAACTTTTAGTTGCAAAGCATAAAAAAATTATATTTTAATAGAGTGAAATTCGCAAAATGAAGAAAAAGAACTTGGGGTTTTTAATATTATTGTGTGTTTTTATTTTTTCAGCATTCGAGATTGATGAAAGAATCGAAGATGGGTTCAACTTTTTGATTTATATTTTATTTGGAGTGCTTTTATTTCTTTTTTTGAAAAAGAACAAAGTAAATCAAGAATTCACGATATTTTTTCAAGATTTCTTTTCATATTCCTCGTTGCTGTATTTCATCTTGGATAAAAACAATGAGATTCTTTATTTCGACAATCGAAATCATAAAAAAATAAATGAATTTCTTGAACAAACAGATAATTTGAATAAATTATTGGAATATTTAAATTTATCCAAGGAGCACATTGAGATGGTAAATTTATTTTTATCAAAAAATGAAAATTTTGAAATCAGCGCAAATTATGAATTGAAAAACGTTGCGGAAAATATTATGATGCCATTTTTCAAAATTACAATGATTTATGATGAAAAATCTAAGAATAAAATTTTATTTTTTACTGAGAATGCTAATAAAAATTTATTAAAAATTGCAAATTATCACAATCTAGGATTTTTTAAATTAACTTATGAAAAAGATATTTTGGATGAAAACGAAGTCGCAAACAAGATAAGTGATGCTGATGAAAAATATATTTTCAGCTTAGTGGAGAAAAACTTTATTCAGCGTAATGAGAAAGATAATCAGAACATGCAAAATCAATTTTTGTATATTCATGAAGAAAAAAATTATTTGATTTCTATTTTTCAAAGAATTTCTTTTAATTTGTCGGACAAGCGATTTATTTCGAAATACATCATTCTGACTTCTGAGAACAAGGAATTGAATTTCTGGAGTTTATTTTTTGCTGAAAATTTTATTCCAATAGGTGAGATGAACCAGAATTTCGAGATTTTAAAGGCGAATAAAAAACTCAAAGAGATTCTTCGTTTTTTTAGCGATAAGAATAATAATTTTTTTGATTTTTTTGAGATTCAAAAGGATGACGAACATTCAAATCAATATTTAATTGATGAGTTGAAGAAAAACAATGCGATGAATCTGGATGTTGTTTTGAAATTTGATTCAAATAGTGAATTTACTTTATTTTTTCAGAGAGCGGGGGATTTGATTTTGATTTATGTTATTCAAGGTCAAGCGAATAAAAATCTTGAAATGAATTTTAATCATAGTCAAAAGATGCAAGTGATTGGCAATTTGGCGAGCGGAATCGCTCATGATTTCAATAATTTGCTGACAGGGATGATAGGTTTTTGTGATTTATTGATGCAAAGGCATGCTTCTGATATGGAATCGACATCAATGTTGATTCATATAAAGCAAAATATAGTGAGGGCGATAGATTTGATAAAAAAACTTTCAACGTTCTCAAAAAGGCAAAAACTGAAAATTGAGGTGATAGATATTCAAAAAACGATGAGAAATATCGTCGATTTGTTGAAAAGAATTATTGGAGAGAATATTGAGCTCAATGTAGAATATAAAGAGAGTGATATTCTTCAAACCGAAATTGACCAATCGCAATTCGAGCAGATTATTATTAATTTGCTTGTGAATAGTCGTGATGCGATAAAGAAAAATGGTCGAATTGATATTCTTATTGATTCTGTTCATATAAAAGATTCGCATTATAAAATTCACCCATCGCTTAAAGTTTATTCTGTTGATGGTGAGAAAATTGAGATTGGAGATTATATAATTATTAGAATTTCTGACAATGGAGACGGTATCGAGGAGTCAAAAGCGAATAATATCTTTGAGCCATTTTATACTACGAAAGAGAGAGGGTCTGGTCTAGGTCTTTCGATGATTTATGGTGCTTTGAAGCAAGTGAGCGGTTATATTTTTTTCACAACTGAAATTGGAATCGGCTCAACTTTTTATATATTTTTAAAAAAATATAGTGGGGTGATTGAGAGCTCAGAGAGTGAGGATATGGTACAAATTGACTTTTCGCCAAAATTAAATAAACAACATAGAATTGTGTTGGTTGAGGATGAGAATTCTGTGCGAGAGTTTGTTACGCAGGCTTTAAAGAATCTGAATCATGATGTGATTCCATTTGAGTCGAGCGAGGAGGGGTTAGAGTTTTTGAAAAATTATAAGCATGGAGTGGATTTAATTATCACCGACGTTATGATGCCAAAAGTGAATGGGTATGATTTTATGAATGAAGTCAAGATAAATAAAAAGTATGAAAAAACAAAATTTTTATTCATTTCTGGGTATATGGAAAATACAATCCTTCAGAGTTTTGAGAATGGAGACTTGAAATGCGAATTTCTCGCTAAGCCATTCACTTTAAAATCTTTGTTGAAAAAGGTGGAAGAGATTTTATATCAATAGATGATGAAACTGAGATTGAAGATTCTGAGGTATTTTTTGATTCCGAAGTTTTGTATCCAGAATCTTTTGAATCTATTCTTTGAAGCCTTTGTTGCGTCATTTTAATTTTTTTTATTAAATGAAAAGAAAGTATAATATATATTCATAAAAAAAATAAAAAAATCAATGCTTTTGGTAAAAAAATTTGGCGGGACGTCCGTCGGAGATTTGAATAGAATAAAAAATACAGCACAAATCATAAAGAAATACATCGATAATGGAGATCAGGTTGTTGTTGTAATCTCAGCTATGGCGGGAGTTACGAATGATATTTATGATCAATGTTCGACAATTCATTCCCAATATCATTCCGAATATGACCAAGCTATGGTTGTTGGTGAGCAGATTTCTGCATCACTTCTTGCGATGGAGTTGGAAAATCTGGGATGCAAAGCAAAGTCCTATAATTGCTGGAATTTGCCGATTTATGGGGATGGGAATTATGGTGATGGAGTGATAACAGAGATAAATACTCACCAATTGAAAGATGACCTTGAAAATCAAATTATCCCTGTTATTGCGGGCTTTCAAGCAATCAAAAAGAATGAGAATCGTGCGATTACTTTGGGGCGAGGTGGCTCTGATTATAGTGCTGTGATGGTTGCAGCGTCGATTCATGCGGATATTTGTTACATTTATACTGATGTGAGTGGGGTGTATAATGCTGACCCCAGAATCCTCCCTGAGGCGTCGAAAATTCACGAATTATCTTATGATGAGATTATCGAGATGGCTGATGGTGGGGCGAAAGTTTTACAACTCAAGTCTGTAATTGCCGCGAAAAAATACAAAGTATATATGAAAGTACTTTCTAGCTTCAATCCCGACGAGATTGGGACGGTCATTGCGAATAATATTTTGTTGAAAAGGGGTGAAAATATCATCACTCTGAACTATAAAAATTGGACTCACGACATCACAAAAATCACAATCTTCGCACTCTATAGTCCTGAAATCCCAGATTTCGCAAGGATACAAGCTTCATTGATTGAAAAAAAAATAGATGTAGTGGAGGTGAACATTGTTCAAAATAATAAAGTTGAAATTCTCATCAAAAATGCAAACAAAGAAAATTGTTTGAAAAATTTATTTTTATTATTTTCTACGAAACGCAGTTGATATTTGTATTTTTTAATGTATTATATCTTTAATTCGATAATTTTTTTATAAAATGAATAAAAAAGAAGTGAAAAAAGCTCCTGTGAAACAGCAGTCGAAAGGAGCACCTGTTGCTGGGAAGGTTGTAAAATCAACGACTGTAGATAAAAAAAAGCGTAGAAATGTTGCTATGCATAAAGTTTTGGTGAAATGCACGAACGGTCAAAGTTTTTATACTTGGTCGACTTGTGGTAATGATAATAAAGAAGTGACGATTGCATTGTACTCTGACCCTTTTATTCATGAGGCTTGGAACAAAGATCGTACGAAGCGTGTGATTCAAAACAACAGTTTCGATAATCGTTACGGAAAAGTAGAATTTTAATCAATTAATTATAATATAGGAAATAAATTATGAGAACTTTAGCTATTATAAAGCCAGATGCAACAAGACGAAATATCACAGGAAAAATCAACGGTATGATTGAGAATGCTGGTTTTGTCATCGTTGGACAAAAAAGAATCATGATGTCAAAAGCTGATGCACAAAGATTTTATGCGGTGCACAGCGCAAGACCATTCTTCGGTGAGTTGGTTGATGGAATGAGTGCGGGTCCAGTTGTAGTGCAAGTTTTGGAAAAAAATAACGCTGTATCTGATTTTCGCGATTTGATTGGAGCGACGAATCCAGCTGAAGCGAAAGAAGGAACAATTAGAAAAGCTCATGCAATAAGCATTGGCGAGAATAGTGTTCATGGGTCTGATAGTGAAGAAAATGCAAAAAATGAAATTGCGTTCTTTTTTTCTGAAAGAGAAATAGTATCTTAAATATATTTTTTAGATGAATAATGACTAGAATTGATAACAAAGTTATTACAATTTTTGGTGGCTCTGGCTTCGTAGGTCAATATTTATCTAAATTTCTATCACAGGAGAATGGTTTTATAGTTAAAATTATCACTCACGATATCGACAAAGCGGAAAAAATAAAAACGCAAGCTCCGATTGGCAAGATCGTGGTTTGCTACTGCAATATTTTTGATAAATCAAAGCTCGAAGAATGCATCGCTGGGTCGGACATCATTATCAATCTTATTGCAACTTTTAAAGAAAAAGATAAAGATAATTTTACATATTTGCATTCGCAATTTCCAGAAATTATTTCAACACTTGCGAAAAAACATAATATTGAAAAATTTATTCAACTTTCAAATTTAAATATCGAGAATGTATCAACTTTATATGCGAAGAGTAGAGTTCTTGGCGACAAAGCGGTTCAAAATTTCAAAAATCATGTCATTTTGCGTTCGAGTTTGATTTATGGCGAGGAGGATAATTTTATCAATGTTTTATACCGAATTGCAAAAAAATACAAAATATTGCCATTATTGAATAATGGTGCTACTCGATTACAACCTATATATGTAGCTGATTTGTGCAAAATAATCTGTGAAATATGCAAAGATAGTGAATCGAGGTTTTTTGGTGTTCATAAAGTTGGGGGGCGTGAGATTTTGTCGTTACTTGATATATATAAAACTTTTGAAAAACTTCTGAATCATAAAATTCATTTTGTTCCTGTGAACAAAAGTATTTTTGAAGTGTTGACAAGGATATTAAATTTCAAGTTGATGTTTTTTATAAACAGGCTGTCTTTTGGTTCTTTTGATTGTCCATTTTCTCCAGAGCAGATAAAATTATCAAATAATGACAATATAATTTCGAACGAACAAGAAAATCTTTTAAATAAATTCAATCTCAAGACGAATACTTTTTTTGAAAATATATCAAGCTATTTAGTGAATTAGCAAATTATTAATTTTAAAAATATACAATTGGTGAAATTAATATATATTGTGTATTTTTATGAGCGACCAAAATCAAAACGAAAATCAAAATCAAAATCAAAGTAAAAACGTAGATGGTGGATTTGATTTAAATAAAATGACGAGTGATATCAAATCTCTCAAAGATGGAGCCGATTCTTTAATGTCGAAAGTTGGAGATGTGGTCAAGAATATTAAAAATTTTTCAACAAATGGAATGAGTGGAATAATGCAAAGCATTTTCGGTAAATCTTCTGACAATTCAAAAGATAAAATTGCTTCGAATGTTGAAAATATTGCAAAAAATGCGAATGAAGAGAGTAACGCAGAATCTACAAATAAAGATCACATTGTGTAAATTATTTTTCGTATCTACTTTTTGGTCGATAAGGTTTTTTTTCGATCTGCTCTTCTTTTTCTAATTTTTTTCTTTTAATCATAGAGTCCAGATAGAAGATTAAATCCTTCAAACCCTCTTTCGATGCGGTGGATATCAAAAATACTTTTTTGTTTTTTTCTTTTTCGAATCGTGTTTTAATTGTATTCAGAAAATCCTTATCATAACAAATATCAATTTTATTCAAAGCGATAACCTCATCTTTTTCACGCAATAACTCATCGTATTCGTTCAATTCATGATGAATCATTGCGTAATCTTCAAATATTTGCTCCTCAGTTTTACCAGAAATATCAATCATGTGAAGCAACATTTCGCACTTTTCCACATGCCGTAAGAAATCCATTCCAAGCCCACGACCCTGCGATGCACCTTCGATTAATCCAGGTAAATCGGCTACAACAAAGCCGTCGCACTTGTTTTTATCGACCTCAATCACTCCAAGATTTGGCGATAAAGTTGTGAATTGATAGTTTGCCACTTTCGCTTTGCTGTTTGTTGTTGAGCGCAAAAAGCTTGACTTTCCTGCGTTTGGCTTTCCCAACAATCCAACATTTGCAAGCAATTTCATTTTGAAGACTACCCACTTCGCACACCCTTCAAACCCAGGCATTGCCTTACGTGGCGCTTGATTGACGGAGCTTTTGAAAAAGACGTTTCCTATCCCGCCTTGCCCGCCTTTGATTAAAACATTTGTTTCGCCGTGGTAGGTAAGAGTGGCCATTAATTCACCGCTTTCGCTGTCGAAAATTTCTGTTCCAACGGGAACTCTCATTGTTATATCAGCTCCTTTTGCGCCAAACATGCAACGGCCACGACCAGATTCGCCACCTTTTGCTCGAAAGTGTTTATGATATCTATATGCGACTAAGGTGTTGATATTGCCATCAGCTACGAGGATTATGTCCCCACCATCGCCTCCATTTCCGCCGTCTGGCCCTCCAAATTCGACGCATCTTTCCCTTCTGAATGAGCCAGACCCATGACCGCCATTTCCTGATTGTACAAAGATTTTTGCCTCATCGACAAAGCTATATCGCATTAGTGTTTTATTAATATTTTGTTAAATTTTATCATATTTTATCAATGAAATAAATAAAAATTTTATCGAATTGGCTTTTAAGAGAGTATTTTTTATTTGGAAGTTTTATCGAGCTTCTTTATGAATATTTTTTGTCTTTTAAAGCGATATTAAGAAATTCTTAAATTAAATACTTACTTTGTTTTTTATTAAGAAATATGTTATTATGAAATAATGTTATTTTTTTTTATAAAAATTTATGGCGAATTTAAAAGAAAATCCAACTGATATCGCAGGGATAGTTGCTGGCATTTTAATTTTGGCGTGCATTGCATGTGTTGCTTTTTATTTATATAATAATAGGTATAGAGGTAATAAACATAAAGCTACTATAAGTCATCAAAATAGAAGTAAGGTAGATAGAAAGCAGCAACCTCCTATATTTAATAATGAAACTACTGAAAATAATCAAATTAAGCCATTATTACATGCATTCAATATGAAAAATACCGATGATACACAAGGGATATACAATAATTTGAATCTCTTTGAGGAAGAGTTAAAGATCTTGACTGATGCTTTGAATAATGTTGGTATAAGAAAAACGAAGGAACAGTTGACTCTCGAATTTGGACACATCGCTAATAATCACAAACTTGCGATCGAAAGCGCTGTAAAAAAAATGAAATCGCATGATCAGAGCTTTCCATATATTTATGAAACAGGTGGTGAAAATGGATGTAAATTAATGGCTTGGGTTGACGATAAGCATAACGATAATCGAAAATTAATTGGTAAAAATCTTCTGGAAACAAAAAATAATTTAATTAATGATTTGAAGAAAAGGATAGAATATGCGAAGAACTGTATTCAAGGTGTTAGAACTAATACACCGTTACCAACTCAATCACCTCAGGAGTATAAGTTTTCTTTAGACGGAAAAGGAGATGACAAGAAGATAATTTGTAAAGACAAGGGTGATAAAGGCAAAATCTTAGCAAGTGCGCTTCAAACTTCCATTGTTTCTAAATTTCATGACCGATACTGCAAAGATATCAATTATGCAAGTGGTAGAGTTACCGAAGATAAAAGTTCGAATAGTTTGTGTGTGGAATTTTTCAACGATCAAGGAAAGCATTTTCACAGCATTGAAGTATCTCATGGTCAACTTCTTAAAGTGATAAAAGAGTGCGAGAATGAGAAGAAGAGTTTTGCTGTTGAATCTCAGGTGAAGCAACCCAAGAAGAATAGATTGTAATTATGATTCAATAATTAGATTTTTAATTCTTAAAAGAAATGCAAAGATTTTAAAACCTTTATTGCTAAAGAATATTTTTTTGCTACAATAAAAGAAAAATAGTAAAAATATGAACGATATAGTTTTAAAGTATGCAAAATTAGCAAAATTAGCGCCACTTGAATGCGATGGCGATGATAATGAAAAATATACATCATTTTTTAAAAAAAGTGATTTTGATGCAGTTTTGAAAATGATACAATCGGTGCAAAATATTGATACTGATAATATACCTCACACTTTTTCTTTTTTTGAAGATGAAAAAAATGATATCGAAGTGTTTAGAGATGATGAAGTGGTGATGACAAACACTCGTGATGATTTGCTCTCAAATGGTCAATCAAAGATGGGGTATTATGTTGTGCCAAAAGTGATTGAAGATATAGCTTGATGGAAGAAGGATTTCGTTTTGTTAAAAATTATCGAGAAATTCTATCAAATTTTCAAGATTACTTGACGAACGAAGAGATTGAAAAAGCTATAAAAAAATCTTCTGACGGATTTGAATATTTGGTGAGTGGATACAATACAAACCTTGATGCTTTATCTCAAGATGCATCTTATGATTTTTACTCTGAAGTTGAAGATTCTCAACGCAATCAAGAAATTTCCATTCAAAGTATCAAATTTATATCTTTATGCAAACACCATTTATTGCCGTTTTTTGGTTCATGCGATATTATTTATTGCCCGAATAAAAAAATTATCGGCTTTTCTCGAGTAGTGAAAATAATTCAAGCTTTATCACTTAGAATGCAATTGCAAGAAAATTTAACAAAAGAAATTGCAGATATTTTAATAAAAATTCTTGAACCGAAATCACTTACTGTGAAAATTCATGCAATTCATACATGTATGATGATTGATATGAGCGGTAACAATGGCAATGAAATTACCACTGTTGAAAATTATCAATAAACCCATTGCATTTCTCATAAAACTTTAAAATTCCGTATTTTTATCGATTTTTGGACGATAAAAACTTCAAACTCACTTCGATTTCCTTCTGTAAAGCGATTTAAACGCGTTTTATTTTCGCATGGTTGATGAATTTTAAGCGCAAAACAAACGCAATGGGTTTAATAAATTAATCGCATATTTTTCAATCTAAAAAATATCGCGCGAGTTAGAAAAAGAAAATATTAATACGAAGAAATTTATCTTGTTTCAATTAATTTAATCGATTTCCATGAATAAAGCATAAATGAATCGTTTGAAAGCTCGAGTATATCGCTTTCAAAACGAACTGAGACATCGAATTCGAAATCTACAAATAATTTTGATATATCGAATTTTATTCCAGATATTTCTATGATTCCATTTTTATAATTGACTCTATAATCACTTCCTTCATTAAGTTTAATATCGCCATTTTTTATAATGAGATTTTTTGGTTTTGTAATTTTTCGATTATAAAAATATTCACCGTTCCCAATTGAATATTTTTTCACTAATTGGCATGTCGAATTATCAAGCTTCATTAATTTTTGATTTTTCCCTTCAAAATCAAGCCAATCTTTGAACAGAAAAGAATGAGCTCTACCATGCACGATGTTAAAAAAAGTTAACAATTGATTAGCTTTTTCTCGATTTAAAGCGTCGTATCCTATCGAATATGAGTATCTAGGTGATTCCCAGTTGATATTTCGATGCTCTGAGCCATTTTGTAAGATTGTAACATTCGTTGAGAATTCTGGCCCACCTATTGCACCATAAGATATTTCTTCGGGGAGGCGTATATTTAAAAACATGAGGATAAAAACTAGTCTTAATTTAATTATGGAGATTTTTGCTTAAGGGCGGGAGCTATAGTTATTTCATTTTTATTAAATGTTAATTATTTTGTTGGTAAATTTATCATTTATATTGTACGATATATAATATAAATAATAGTTTCTTATAAAAAATGATATTTAGAGATATGACGAATGAAGATAAGTCAAAGCTTTGGTTTGCAGTGATCGCTTTTGTGGTCTTTATAATTGTAGGCACTCTTATAGAATTTTTAGTATATAATAAGAAGGTTGTAGCGAAGTTTATGGCGAACAATAAAGAGTTAATTTATTCATTGATCGGAATAGTAATCCTAATTCCAGCTATTTTAATAGTGAATGTAATTATATTTTTATATGCAGAAGAGAAAAGCAACAAAAATAACGACGCACTAGATGATCTTCGCTCAGAAAAAGATCGTTTTCAGATAACAAGAAATGAGCTATATGAAAAGATTCTATTGTATGAACATGAAAAAATGTTCGCTAAAGTAAAAATTTCTTGCATAAAGGGAGATAAAGGGATGGAATTTATTCCGATCATTAAATTTCCCTGTGCGGATGCAGAGAGTAGTCTGAGTGAAGCCATCGATTCTTTTGAGCAAAGAGTTGATGATAAAAGCATTTTTTCTGTTTGCGATATGCATGATGTTAATGAAAAATTAAAAAAAAAGATAGTAGTCATTACGGATATAAACTCTCTAAGAGAGAGGTTAAAAATAGAAATAGACGACTCTTTGATTCAGAAGGAACTGCAAGAACGCAGGAAATTCAAATACGATCTTGAAAAATATAATGATGATCGAGACAAGCTTGTTAATATCGTCGCAGAACATAATATTCTTGTTAATGATTACAATGAAAAAAAAAAGCTACATAAAGAAAAATTAAAAGGTATAGAATCGATAGAAGATCCGAAAGAAAAGAATGAAGAAATAAAAGAGTGGAATTCGATGAATCTATTAATAATGCAGGAGGGAGAAGGCTTACAAAAGAAATCTGGAGAGCTAGAGAAAGAAAGCAATGTGATTAAAAATAGGGGGCTCGAGATTGAAGGAATGCAAAATGAAAGAAGGAGTGTTTTTAAAGATGGGTTTGCAGATGAGTTTCGAAAAGAATTTCAAGAACTAGAAGGTTTTAAAAAAGAAACAACTAAGTGTGATGAGCAAATAACTGAGCGTGATGAACAAATAACTGAGCTTAATAAACGAATAACTAAGTTTAATAAACTAATAAATGGACAACAAGTAGAGGCATTTTATAGAAATGCATTAAGAATTTCTTTGAAGCAAATGAACGATATAAAAAGTAAAAGAAATTCAGTCGCTGAGAAACATAATAAAGCATTAGAGGATTTAAAAAATAAGGAAAAAAAACAGGAAGAGATATTTAACTCACCTGAAACAACATTTGCAAAAAAAAAAGCGTCGCTTATAGCATCAAAATTTATTTCAAATGTTTTTGATTTAGCGATACAAAATCTTAAAGAAAGACGTGATTTTATAGATACCCGTATCGGATGGAATGATCGCGATATAGAGAAGAAGTTGATAGGATGCCAACCTTCGTTTTTTAATCCAATTAATAATTTTAAAATATTGAATCATAAAGAAGGTGGCGATAAAAAAATTTAGACTAAATTAATTGTACTGTTTTTAATATAAAAAAATTTCCTCAAAAATTCAACATTCTATCCAAATTTCACATTTGACGACCACATCGGATCCGTCGCATCTCCGGGAGTTTTAACAATTTTATGATGGCGACCGGTTATGTCAACCATATATAATCGAGATTTTTTACTTCCTTTTGATGTTGAGCTAAAAATAAGCAATTTACCATTTGGAGACCAAGAGGGCGCTTCTATCATATGCCCAGAAGCTAAAATCTTCTCCTCATCGCCATTTGGCCTCATAATTCCAATATAAAACACTCCGTTCAAAATTTTTATAAAAGATATATAGTCACCATTCGGCGACCACACAGGATTGAGGTATCGCCCTTGTCCAAAGCTCACTCGTTTCTGGTCTGAGCCATCATTTCTCATCACATACAGTTGCGGTGAGCGAGAGCGGTCAGAATTAAAAATAATAAACTGATTGTCGGGTGAATAGGACGGAGATGTGTTGATGAATTCATTATTCGTCAGTTGTTTTTTTGCATAGCTGTTGATATCAAATTTAAAAATATTCGTTGCACCGTTTTTTGACATGGCAAGCAATGCGATATTAATATCAAATCCAAATCGTGGAGCTGATGTCATGCCATCAAAATCACCAAGTGGTTGATGACTATTCATTATTCTGTCGTAAAGATAAACTTTCGGCGTTTTGTCAGCATAGGACATATAAAGAATTTTTTTGCTATCGGATGAGATTCTCGGGCTCAATATCATATATTTCTCGGATGTGATGTATGAATGGTTTTCACCATCGTAGTCCATCGTTGCTAATCTTTTAATTTTTTTATCAAATGGGCCGTATTCCGAAACATACAAAATTCTTGTATTAAAATACCCCGGATCATTTGTTGCGCCTTCATAAATATCATCAGCAACGATGTGTCCGAGTTGACGCCATTTTGATTGATCGATTTCAATAATTTTCCCAGAGATTTGTTTTTTGTTGAATGCATTCCAGATTCTATATTTCAATTGAATATTCTTGCCATGTCGTTCGATTTTTCCAATGAGAATAAAATTTATATCTTTCTTTATCCAAGATGCGAATGAAGGAAAGCTATCTAAAGTCAAATTATCATAATTTTCATGATGAACTTTGAAAAGACTTGAATTATTAAGGTCATCTCGAATCACTGATTCAATATTCATATTCTCAGCGTTTAAGCTCTGGTCGTTTATTCCCAGAACAGCGACGTTTATCGGTTGAACATTCCCACTGTCTATGTCTACGGACAAAACGGCGTATGAGTTCGTGCCAACAAAACATACAAAGAGGAAAAATAGAAGATTTTTTTTATTCATAATATTGATTTAAAGGTATTAAAATATTTTTTGCGTAATGAATTTCTATTATAAGCTTTTTTTTATTGTTTGTGAGAATGAAAACTGTGACTTTGTATTATTTTTTTTAAGAGTGGTTTACGGAAGTAGTTTTTTATTTTGTTAAAAAACATCTTG
>CAIPFW010000234.1 GCA_903864455.1 uncultured Anaplasmataceae bacterium
AATTTTTTATGAAAAAAACTGGTTAGACATCTATTTACTCATTGAATTTAAGATATTAAATCTTTGCTTTGATTGTAAAAGAAAGATAAACATTAATAATTTAATTAAATTAAAAGATAATTTACTTTATAATGAAGTATATTGCAATAATATTAATAATAAAGTTGAAATTTTTAATTTTTGCTTACAGAAATTGGAGAATCTTTGGTATAATCTTGACAATACAATTATTTTACCAAAAGAGAGAACGATTTTTAAGAAATTATTAATTAATTTATAAGTAAAATGGTTTACACGGTAAGCAATTTAAATCAGCAAATAAAAAATGAATAAAAGAATTTTTGGAACAGATGGAGTTCGATGCGTTGCGAATGGCATTTTTATGAATCCGTTTTTTATTAACAAGCTCGCTTTTGCGATATATAAAATCATTTTATCAAAAAATCAAAACAAAAAAATCAAAATTATCATAGCAAAGGACACGAGGCGTTCTGGGTATATGATAGAAAATGCGCTTTCTTCGGCCTTTATGTCCCTCGGTGCTCACGTTATATTAGTTGGGCCGATTCCCACGCCATCGATTCCATTTCTTATTTCGCTGAAGGGGGCGGATATTGGCTTCATGATTTCTGCGTCTCACAATCACCATGCAGATAATGGAATTAAAATTTTCGATAAAAATGGTTTTAAGATTAGCGACAATGATGAGAGTGATATAGAGGCGATTATTTCTAATGAAAATGAATTTTCGTTTCAAAATTTGTCGAAATTCTTCGCAATTCCTGAGGAGATTGGAATGCTCAGCAGAGTTCATAATACAGGCGAGCAATATTCCGATTTTATTTTTGAAAAATTGAAAAAAGATATCAAAAACGACCTATCAGGAATGAAAATCATCGTTGATTGTGCGAATGGGGCGTCATATAAAACGGCGAATTTTCTTTTAAATAAATTGAATGCAAATGTTATTTTAATTAATAATAGGCCGAATGGTTTAAATATTAATGAGAATTGCGGTGCGATTTATCCAGAAAAAATGTGTCAAGAAGTTGTGAAACAGAAGGCAAACCTTGGAATCGCTCTCGATGGGGATGGGGATAGAATTATTATATGCGATCAGAATGGCGAGATTATTGATAACGATAAGCTGATGGCGATAATAGCCGTTTATTATAAAAAAAGAGAAAGATTACAGAAAAACACTCTCGTGACGACGATTTTGTCGAACAAGGGAATGGAGGTTTTTCTCAATCAGGAGGGTATATCGGTTCATCGTACGCCCGTTGGTGATAAGCATATTGCGGAGGCGATGAAAAATCATCAATTTAATTTTGGTGGTGAAAAATCTGGTCATATCATTTTCAACGATTATTCGAACTCTGGCGATGGGCTTTTGACCGGTGCTTTTGTCGCTTGTATTATCAAAGAGTCAGGACTCAAAACGAGTGAGCTTTTTCAACATGTAAATTTATTTCCTCAAGTGACGAGAAATCTTGCATACACGAACAATGATTCGATTGATGTTATGAATGACAACAAGTTAAAAGAGCAAATTTCTTTGTTGGAAGAAGGTCTTGGCGATCATGGTAGGATTTTGGTGAGAAAATCAGGCACAGAAAAGAAAATTCGCTTGATGGCTGAGGGTATGGATCTTATAAAGCTCAATCTCATTCTTGATAATTTAACTGTTTTTTTAAGCGATATGATTTGTTAAATGTTTATTATATTAAGAATTTATTGAATTTATAAATTCAGCCATAGTAATTTTTTTTCCAGAGCCTTCAATTTTTTGAATCATTTGCGGAATTAAATATCCATCAGAGCAAACAATATAAAACTTTTTATCTTTTATAAAATAACCTCCAACATCATTTGCATCGATATTTTCACTCAGAATGATTTCGCATTGAAAAATTTTAAATTCTTCATTTAAATTTTTTAATTTTATTCTCAGTCCATATCGAGGGGATAATGCTCGAATTCTATTTTTCAAATTTGTTGCCGTGATTACACCATCATTGAAATCAAATTTCTTATCCTCATTTGATAATTTATCCGCATAAAGTAGACCGCTCTCACTTTGTGTTTTTTTATTTTGCAAAGCAATTTCGATATTTTCAATCACATCGATTAATTGCTTTTTAGCCTTTATAAGAATTTTATTTGTCAAATCTTGACTATCATCATCCTCATCGATTTGTATTTTTTCAAAAGATAAAATATCACCCGTGTCCAGCCCCTCATCCATAAGCATAATAATTGAAGCGGTTTCTTTATCTCCATTCCACAAAGTTCGTTCAATCGGTGCAGCGCCACGCCATCTTGGAAGTAGCGATGGATGAACGTTGATACATTTATATTTCGGATACTCAATAAATGCTTTTGGTAACAACAAACCATACCCAACAACGATAATCAAATCAATTTGACTCAATGCATTCAAATCATAATTTTTTAATGTTTTTGGCGTTTCGAATAAAATTCCACGCTCTTCACATAAAATTTGAATTGGAGTTTTTATCAATTTTTTGTTTCTTCCGCCTAATTTCGCTTCACGAGTAAAAACTTTTGTAATTTCATATTTTTGCTTTTCAAGTAAAAGCTTTAAAAATTCCGCTGAGAATTCTTGCGAACCCATAAAAATTATTTTCATTTTTTAAAAGTATATTTTTTTATATTATAGAGGATGTTTTTTCTCATGAAATTAT
>CAIPFW010000235.1 GCA_903864455.1 uncultured Anaplasmataceae bacterium
AAAAAAAAATATCTTTTCATTTAAACCAGAAATCGAAATCTCACAATTGACAATTAAGATGAGATTTCTTGATGACGTGCAAAATAAAGAATTGAAATCAGAAACAGAAATTGCTTTTGAAAAAATCCTTGTTGATTCGGATCTGTGGACGAGAAATTTTCAGATGAAAAATATTGCTGACTTTCATTATAAAGCCGCAGAAGATTCTAAAATTATAAAAAATAATTTCAAAATAGATCTTGAATTTTTTAAAAATCCATTTCAAAAAAACTCTCAAATCGGTAATTTGAAAAATTTATCTTATAAAGACAATGGATATCAAGTTTTTGATGTAAATAAAAACTTATTAGACGAATATAGTGGTCATTCATCACTCATAGTGAATAACATCTCTACTCAAGAAAATAATGTTTATAATGTAAAAATTAACACAAATCGCAAACCTGAAAAAATTCATGAAATCAAAGATGAAAAAGAAATAGCGATGAATGAATTACTCCACTCTAAAATAACGTTAGATTTAGACATATTGAAGCCAAAAACTTTTAGCCAAAACTTCAATCTCGATATAAAAAATTTAGCTTTTGAAACAAAAGAATCGATCATCGATGCAATAGGTAAAATTCAATTCTCCGCTATTGAAAAAAATGTGAATGGTGATGCGATCATTAATTTTGAAAATTATCAAAAATTTTTTAAATTATTAAAAAGCGCAACAGGTGACGATGAGAATTATTTATTAAATTTTATAGAAAAAACCTTACCAGAAATTTCTGAGCAAAAATCTGAAAATATTTTATCTTTAAAGTATGAGCAAAAGGGAGGTGATATAAAAATAGGAAATAAAGATTTCGCTCAATTGAGTAAAGATTATATGAACTACATTGTGAGCTCGATGAAAGATAAAGTTCAAAATCTTATTCCATCTGATAATTCATCGAAGAATAAAGATGAAATAAAAGATGAAATAGCAAATGAAACGAACAATCAAAATAAGAGTGAAAGTGAAAGTGAAAGCCTAGAAAGTAATTTAAGTGAAAACAACGCCCCTCTTTCATAACTTATATGTTGATGAAAAAAAAAATTCACTCAAAAAAACATCTCTCATTTTCATCTTCAATGCCAAAAATTGGTATCATTTGCTCAACTATTTTTTTTGCAATTGATGCTGATACAGCGCCACCTGTTGTCTGAAACTTTCCTCCTTGAGGTTCATCGATATTGACAAAAATAACGTATTTTGGATCATTCATAGGAAATGCACCTATAAAAGAAGAAAGATTTTTCGTTTTATCGTATCGACCATTATAAATCTTGATACTCGTCCCCGTTTTACCACCAAGACAATAACCATCGAGATCTGCGCGCTTTCCACTACCCCTTACAACAACTTCTCGAAGCATTTTTCTCATTTTTTTTGACACATCTTTTCGAATAATTTCCTCGCAATCTGGATTAGGCAAATTTTTATCAAGAACTAAATTCAATTTGCATTTTTTACCATCATTTACAATCGTTGCGATTGTTTGAACGAGATGCAGCGCAGTAACTGCGCATCCATGACCATAACTGATTGTTACTGAATTCAAATCAGTCCAAGTTTTTGGCCAAAGTGGATAAGCTTTTTCTGGTAAACCAATTGAAATTTGGTCAAACATTCCAAATTTTTTAAAATACTCCTTTTGTTTTTCAATCCCCATTTTAAGTGCAACTCTCGCAGTTCCTATGTTTGATGATTTCACAAGAATGGTCTCCGGCTCAATCATTCGCTCTTTTGAAGCTACAAAATCATTGATTGAATATTTGCCAATTCTTAATGGTGGCATCGAATCAAATTTTTCGCTCATCGTTATCGCTTTGGCATCTAAAGCTGATGCAATAGTTATCGGTTTGAAAACCGACCCAAATTCATACACCCCAAGACTTATTCGATTGAATAATTCCTCTTTTTTATGTGATGATGGAGCATGAGGGTTAAAGTCAGGCAAGGAAATTAATGCTAAAATCTCACCATTCGTAACATCAGCAATGATTCCTGAACCACCAATTGCTGAGACGTTTTGAATTTGGTCTTTTAACTCATTATAGAGAATATTTTGTAATCTTAAGTCAATTGTTAATTTCAATTTGCTATCTTTGTCTTTCAAAAAGTTGTCAAATGATTTTTCAACTCCCGCCAAACCATTTTGGTCAACATCCGTATAACCAACGACAAATGATAAAAGATTTTTATGAGGATAGATTCTAGAATATTCTTTTTCAAAGAAAATTCCTGGAATTCCAGCTTCGTTTAGTAATTCTTGTTGTTGGAAAGAAATATTTCTTTTAATCCAAACAAATTTTTTTTCTTTATCGCTGAGTTGTTTTGTTAAATGTTTTTTATCAACTTCTGGGAAAATTCTTATCAGCGATGATATCGTATAATCAAAATCAATAATTTTTTGAGGGCTTATTGCGATTGAAATCGTAGGGAGACTAAGGGCTAAAATATTATCATTTCTATCGACAATTTCATTTCGATAATTCATTTTTTTAATATATGTATTTTTTTTTATCTCAACTTCATTGACGCCAAGAAATAGGTATATAGTTTTCCCTGCATATATGCAACATAAAAAAATAATAAAATATATTAAAATGCGAATTCTGATTTGAATTATAGAATAGTCTAAATTTTCATTCATAATGCTGTTTGTTTTTGTATATAAGTCAATATTATCTTTAAAAATTATAAACTTTTATTCAAAATGATAACAACAAAATTAACAAAATTAAAAACCTAAACATATAACAATACTTTTAAATTCATCGCCGCGAATTTCAAAATTTTTAAATTGGTCAAAAGAAGCGCATGCTGGTGACAATAAAATAACACTTTTTTCTTCATTATTCCTGCAATTCTCAAATGCAATTTTTGTAGCATTTGCTAAATTTTCACATCGAATAAAATAATCAATATTGTGATCAGATAAATCATGAGCGAATTTTTCTTGCGATTGTCCGATTAAATAAATTTTCTTTAATTTTAAATTTTTATTTTTTTTTATGAATTGAATCAAATTATCGATGCCATCAGTTTTCGCAACACCACCAATAATAAGATGTATATCGATATTCTCATCAACTGAATTTAAAGCTGAAATTGTGGAATCACCAGTTGTAGATTTACTATCATTAATAAATATTATATTTTTATGTTCTGCGATTTTTTCAAAGCGATGTGGTAGGGGTTCAAAATTTGAAATACTTTCAATCATTATCATATTTTCAATATGAAAAAATTTTGCCACTTCGACTGATGCCAGAATATTTTCTATGTTGTGCTTTCCGATTAATTTTGTTTGAAAATGTTGAGTGTTATTTTGAGCTGAAATCGGAATAAATTTATTTTTATTCGGCGAATCATCGTAAATTTTGAATGTATTTTCGTTATCTATACCAATTACAATTTTGTCAGCTCGGTCTATCATTCGAGCTTTTGATTTTATATAATTCTCCATTTTAAAATCGTATCGTTCAAGATGATCTGGCGTTATATTTAACAAAACTGCAATATCAAAATGCGTTTGTTTTAATAAATCCAGCTGATATGAAGAAATCTCGAGAATATAAATATCAACGTCAATCGGAAGTTCAAAAATTGCAATTCCTATATTACCGCCTATCGCAATTTTTTTATCAAGAAGTGATGATTGCAAAATATGACCGATTAAAGCCGTTGTTGTTGATTTGCCGTTTGTTCCTGTAATTCCTACGAATTGAGAATTTTTATTAAAATAAAATTTGTTGAAGAGATAAAATAATTCTATGTCTATAATTATCTTAACGTGATAAATTTTTGCCTCATTCAAAGGAGAGCAATTTTTTTTTGGATCAATTCCAGGAGAAATCACTAAAAAATCAATTTGATTCCAATCAATTTCCTTTGTATTAAAAATATTTTTTTGAGTTTGAAATGATTGCACTTTTTCCTCATCGGAATCGTATAAAAATATTTTAAAATCATCAAAGTATTTTTGTAAAAATGATATTAAGGCTGAGCCGGAACGAGCTAAGCCAAAAATCACTATTTGTTTGTTTTTTAAAAAATTCATTCAAGTATTTTTTATTTAAAGTATGTTGATTTTATTATACTTCTGTAGTTTTTGCAATTCCACTAATACTAGTTGCATCTTCGTGAATTGAATTTGTATTGGGCTCGATATTTTCACCTTTAATGATTTCTTTATTTAAAATTTCTTGAATTTTATTTAAAAAATTCTCATCTAAATTTGGAATCTCTACTAATTTTGACTGAATTTTTTGCTTTGTTGCGTCATAAAAATTCTTATCAAACTTTTCTAATTCTTCGTTGTATTTTTCATGGGTCAATTCACCTTCTTTATATTTTTCAAAATTTTCTAGAAATGTTGTGCATATTGCTTTTGTTTCATTTAAAATCTCTTGATGAATGCTTTCAGCATCAAAATCAACATTCGAAGCTTCTAAATCCCAAATTATAGTTGTTTCAAAATATCCGTAAATCAAAGAGGCTCTGTGAAGAGCGTAGATTGCAAGATGTAATTTTTTATTAAAATCATTCTTAGACATTTTGGTATGATCAACCCCCATTTCATTAAAAAATTCCCTGTTTCCGTTGTATATAGAGAATAATCCACATTCATATCCACCGCCTTGCCTTGCCTTTTTTTCGTCTTGAATGATGTTGATTTTTATCTGCTCTTTAGATAATTTTATATTTTTTTGTCTAAATTTTATGAACTCTGCCCCAGTTGAATCTCGCTCTCCATCTGTATACCTCTCCTCACCATCAATAAAATCCAACCCATTTTCTAAAATATATTGTATATGATTTTGTATTCTACTACCGCTACCAGCTGAGTCCGCAATTATAACGTTTATTGATTTATCATTGCTATCTTCATTCGCCCTCTCTATTTTTATATGAAAGTAATGTCCAGGCACTCGAATTACAAGTTTGCTTTTCAGACCATCGTTGATGCACTCATAAATTTTTTTTTGTAGAATATACTGACCTTGAAGCTGATTTCCAAGAAGCAATGGTGAATTTTCATCAGTTGGTTTTTCAGGTAAAGATTGTAAATTTGGAGATTTGGGTATAAACTTTTGATATCCGGGTATTTTTGTAATATCTATTTCTTTTTGTTTTAACTGTTGCTTTTCTATATTGTTTTGTGGGCTGACTTTGATTTCTTTCAAGTTGAATAAAATCAAAAATTTATCCCAGAGAGAAAGTTTTTTTTTAACGCTCTGTTCTTTGTCTTGTTTCTCCATTTGTTTTGTTTGAAAGAATTTAGGATTTGAGATTTTATATTTTTCAATTAATTTATTATTTTTGCTATCTATTTTCTTTTTATTTTCTTCATTGAGTTTGTTTGTTCTATTTTCTTCATTTTTATTGCGCCGCTTGATTTCTTCGCATTGATTTTTCCAAGTTTGATTATCTGATGCAATCTTTTTATTCGTCATGTCTTTCTCCGCTTGATTATTTTCAAATTTTGTGATTTGCTCAGCAATATTTGTGCTTCCTATTTCAATTTGCTCATATTTCTCATCAATGAAAGAAGCAATCGTTTTCACTTCTTCGGTCATTAGCATCCTAATATTTTTATTTGAGTGTGCTAAATAAATGCTATTTTTGAATTTAGACGACTCACTCTCATCTTTGTTGAAATGATTAGCAATTTGATTACTTAGGTAGCTATATCTTGTTGACTGATTATTAGGATGCTTTTCTAAACCGCCCGCACTATGTAAAACATTTAATGTATATTTTAATATCTCGGATTCTTCAACATCTTTGTTTGTATCATTTGAGTGCTCTTGAATTAGTTTATTAATTAAAATCGCTATTATAATTAATAGAATGACGATAAGAATTGATAATAAAATTACAACATATACGGATAATTCATCATTCATTTGATTTAATTTGATT
>CAIPFW010000236.1 GCA_903864455.1 uncultured Anaplasmataceae bacterium
TAAGTTGATGAAGATTTTAGGAGTTTTAGAAAGTTTATTGAATGTAAGAGTCATTTAGAAGAAGAAATTTCTTGATAAATAATTATTTATCAAGAAATTTAAGAAAATGCAATGGGTTTAATTTCTATTGACGACTCATTAATAATCGTGTAAGTTGTATTTTGAAATTTATAATTTTTTTGAAGGTTTATATGGTTATACGCGGGCTATTAATAAAATCAGAAGAGATGCACAATCCGTATCTTTTTTCTCAATTGCAAGAAAATTCATCACAAGAGGATTCGCAAAAGAAATCCCAATACGATGCGGAAAAATTTGCTGAGGCTAAGTTATCTGGTGCATCGAATGATGAGTGCGTATCGAATATAGAAAAAATTGATACAAAGAATCTTCGTGTAAAAAAAATAAAACTTTCTCAACTTGCTCAACAATGCATTGAATTTGTTCTCAAGTTGCAAGAATTTCGTTCTTTGAGATTGAATGACAAAAAGATATTAAATTTACAAAATTTTAATATATCCGTTGAAAAAGTAAAGGGTTCAGAGGAGTTCATTCAATCCGCAAAAGATATTGAGAATATTAGGAATCTTAATGATAATCACAATAATCACTTTTATTTAACTTTTATTTCATTCAAAAATGAAGAATTGTATAGTGAGTTCCGTGAGGAAGATGTGCAAAAAATTAAAAGTCATTTATCTAAAAATTTATATGAGGCGATTTCAACGATAAATTCAATTTATAAATTTTTTGAAGAAATTTATTCGAAGGCTCCAAATACACCTGGTAAAAATGCTGGCACTTCAATTCTAACGATCATAAATTTGGATTCGTTGAATGAAAATATAACAAAGATATCGAATTCGCTCAAAGGTGTGACAGGAGTAGAGAAAGCGAAGTTTGTAGAGCCGAACTATATTTATTAATTCGTCAAAAATTCTTTTTCAACTTGGTCGCTCTCAATGAAAGTGAGCGACCCATTTTTGATGAGAGAGATCCTATTTGATATTTTTGGTGCTATAAAAACGTCATGAGTGATGATGAAAAATGTTATTTTATATTTTTCTGCAAGATTTTTGATGAGGTCAAATATCGCTCCAGATGTTTTGATGTCGAGTCCTGACGTCGGTTCATCCAAAAAAATCACCGATGGTTTTGTGATGATTGTTCTTGCAAGTGCAACTCTTTTTTGCATACCGCCCGAAATCTCCGAAATCGATAAATTTTTTATATCTTTTTGAAGTCCGACCGATTTCAAAACCTCATTTAAAAGTTGATTTTGATTTTCTTTCGTGATATCTGTTCGATTTATAAATGGAAATAAAATATTTTCCTCGATATTCATCGAATCAAAAAGTGCATTACTCTGAAAAAGCACGGCAATTTTAGAATAAAAATCTTTTTTCGTCTTTGAGTTAATTTCTATTCCATCGCAAAAAATCTGACCCGAGTCTTTTTCAATTAAATCCAAAATCGTTCTCATAAAAACTGATTTCCCAGACCCAGAGCCACCAATAATTGTTAAAATCTCATTAGAATATATATCTAAATTGATATTATTAAGGATTATTTTTTCTCCAAACTTTTTACACAGATTTTTTATTGATATTTTAATCTCTCTCATTATAATAATTATTATTTTTATTCATTCGACTATTATACTCTCTTTTGATTGAATTTTTATTCTAATATTGACAATTTTTCATCGGCAAATGATATATTAGGCA
>CAIPFW010000237.1 GCA_903864455.1 uncultured Anaplasmataceae bacterium
ACGTCTTATTTTACTAAGTACGTAAATAAGACGTACTTAGTTCATTTTAAATAGAAGAAACTTTTGAAAATTAAAATAAGTTATTTTAATTTGCATTAAATCAGGGGACGGTTTTTCTCTTTTTTTTAATAAGAACATTTTTTTGTTTGTCCTCTTTTTATAAAAGAAAAAAATTTAACTAACAGGTCCTGGTTCTCTTCACCCTCTTCGTGATTCACATCATCATAAGGATCGCCTAGAAAATAAAAAATATTAAATCAATGACA
The DNA here is from genome assembly GCA_903864455.1 of uncultured Anaplasmataceae bacterium. Lineage (GTDB taxonomy): Bacteria > Pseudomonadota > Alphaproteobacteria > Rickettsiales > CAIPFW01 > CAIPFW01. Next base: position 267 of record CAIPFW010000237.1, read on the forward strand.
ATTTATTTAGCCATTTCTATTTTACAAACCTTCATCGATATTTGGTCTGAGAAAAACATTTTTCAGATTTAAAAACGGAATTTTCGCATCTGGATTTATACTTTCATTTGTATTTAAATTAAGTAAATAATTTACTTGAAGATTTTGTTTCTCTTCATTTTTGTATTTTTTTCCTGCTTCATATATTTCAGCCATTTTCTTTTTCTTTTTAAAAAAAAAAAAAAAAAAAGTTTTGGTTAAAGTTTAAATAAAAATACTTTTGAAAAATAACCTCTTCTGGTGATGCAAGCCTCAAATCGTATTTGTATATTTCACAGTTCTTATGATATGCACTCAATACCTTTTCACGAGTTTCATTATAAATTGAATATTGATTTTCCTCTTTTGGTGTTAATGAAGCATTCGGATTTTTAAGACCTTTTTGTAAACATCTTTTATCGAATTAGAATATATCAATTAAAAAAAAATGAGATAATAAATTAGAAAATACATTACTTTGGAATCGCAACATCAATCGGTGTTGCAGGTGATAGTTCGATAAAACGATGCTGTTTAGTTTGACTATCAAATAAAACTCCAATTAGTGATTTGGCAATTGCAACTGAAGTAATTTTTACGGAATCACTTGGTAATTTACTTTGCGGTATTGCATTGGATATATCACTACTTTGAACAAATTGAACATTAATTGGTAATTCATATCGTGTTACTAATTCTGGCAAAGTAAACAACTTTTTATGATCAAAATATGAATTATTATACTCGTCGGGTTGGATTTGTACGGAGAATTTAACATGGTATTCACTTGGTAATAAATATTGAATACCATTTTTATCACATAAAATAAAGCAAGCACCTTGTGAGACATTATTAGTTGAATATTGATGAAGCTGGTGAGCTGTTAACGATGTATTCCGCTTAACACAAACTCTTTTCCACTCAGTTTTATCGCCAAGTTTTTTTGAATATTGATAGAGTGGTGTTTCAACAAGAAAGTTTATCTCACGAGGCAAATCAAAGCGATTTATTTCTGCAGCACCTTGAAAATTCCAAAATTGTTTTTGTATTTTTGGAGCAGCAGTCGCAATTTTACACTGTGATCTATACCAATCGGGTATCATATAGCAAACGTCATTAGGAATTGGATTTTGATCTTTGTCTAGCTGTTGAGCTATCAAAGCGTAACGATCATAAACTGATTGCAATAAAATAAAATCATTTTGATTAACTCCTTGCGCACTTGATCGAATTATTTTTATCATTTGAGGCATTTCAAGTGATTCCATCAGTTGTAATAATGTAAATGGATCTTCTGACCATTCTATGCGTTCAAGATTCGATATTGTTTGATGGCTTGCATTAGCATCCATTTTTCTATATTTTAAAACTATTAATATAAATAGGACAAACTTAATGGAAAAGAATTTTAAAGCAAAATTAACCTTAATTAAAATAAAGAATATTTTAAAAAGTGAATGCTTTTTATTAAAAAATTTTATTTATTATATTTATTTGTTTTTTCATTAAATTTTATCAATATAAAATATATTTGTCTCTAATATTTTCATTTTTCAAATGAAGACTCGAGGCATTCATGAAATATACAACTCTATCTCTTTCTCTCTCT
>CAIPFW010000238.1 GCA_903864455.1 uncultured Anaplasmataceae bacterium
AAGATACTTTTAATAAGAGATTTGAGGTAATAGCTGGTTTAGTGAATCTCAAGAATTCCTTTTAGATCAAAGTAATTCTTGAGAAACAAATATGATGGTTTAATGGAATTTTTTATTTAAGGGGAAATGCAATGGGTTTAATGATATATTGACTTATTTCTATTAAAGATTTATTATCTTTATATTTTATTAAATTTAGCATTTATGATAGAAAGCTTAAACGCGCAATCTTTCAAAGAAAAGCGAAAGCTCGTAACGGTAAGATTGATTAGTGCAATTGAAGAAATGCAATGGGTTTACTAAACATTAATTAATAATTTTATTATCATAAGATATGGAAAAGACAGAATTAGAAGAATTTAAAAAGAATCCATCAAAAAGAACTATTGATCTTTTATTAACAAAATATCCAAATTTAAATGAAGTACCAATATATGGAGGTGTATTGAGCTATATGTTCAGCGTGAGGGGCAATCTTCGTTACTGCATTCAACACGCTTTGATTAAAGGAGCGAATCCTGATTATGAGGTGCTACTTGGAATTTCACTTTTATCAAACGAATTGACAAGAAAAGATATTCCGTTTAGTCGAGTGAAACTTCTTATTCAATATGGTGCTACAATCAATCCACAACTATGGGATTTGTGTAAGAAGAAAGGTATTGCAGATCGAATATTTGGGTATTTAAATGAAGCGATAGTTAAAAATCCATTAAATAATTATATATTATCTAGCGAAAGCGTTAGAAATAATGTAGTAAATAATACTGCAAATAATGCTGTGAATCCGGATGAAAATAGAAAAAAAAAAAAATGAATCTTACCATTCGACAGATGAATTATATCAGCCTGCAAATAAAATACCAAAGTCAAATTCTACAAATATAAATGTAGATGAAATACTTCAAAACTCAATTCTTGAAGAGACTCATAGTTCGATTTTAGAGATATTCTTTCCTCAAGCGACACGAACGATGCCGATTAATGAGAGCCAGAAAAATTTATGTAGAGAGTTTTTAAAGCCATTAGAGAAAAAGTTTTTGGATAAATTATCGACCAATAAGGAAATTGAGAGGTGTGATATACTTCTTGAATCGATTGACGAATTAAAAAAAGATAAAAGTTTTGCAGACTGCCCTCCCTTTTATAAGAATTTTATTCTAGACGTTTATTCATCGTTAAAAAAAGAATCAGATATCAAAATCTCTCTTGATTTTTCACAAAAAAACTCCATCTAATTCATTAGATATTTATTTTTTAATTCTATGTCAAGTATTGAAAATGTTGTTGAAAATCACTGCGACTACGCAGCTGATATAAAATCTTTATTTCAATTGGTTACAAATTCAATTTATAAAGATAAAGAAATTTTTTTAAGAGAGTTAATTTCAAACGCCTCAGATGCATGTGAAAAACTCAGACAAGAAGTCAATTTTGGAAAAGTTTCAACTTCTGTTGATTTTTCAAATCTCAAAATCATCATTATCTCTGACCCAAAAAATAAAAAAATGATTATATGGGATAACGGAATTGGTCTCAATAAAGAAGATATGGTAACGAATCTTGGAACGATTGCAAATTCAGGAACAAAGAAATTTTTACAAGAAAAACTTTCTGGCGGGAAGTTGGATGGGTCTTTGATTGGTCAGTTTGGTATTGGATTTTATTCTGCGTTTTTAGTCGCAAATGAAGTCATCGTTGAATCTCGCAAAATTGGTGAAACGCAAGGTCATATATGGCGTTCATCAGGAATGGATGGATATTCAATTTACGAATGCGATTTGGATTTTGAATATGGAACAAGAATTACTTTGAATTTTAAAGATGAGGATTTGAAGTATCTCAGCAAGCATGAGATTAAATTTTTAATTGATACGTATTCGAAAAATATTTCATACAATATATTTTTCAAAGATTTAGAAAGCGAGGAAACTTCGCAAACAGAAGAATTGTTGAACGAAGACAAGGCTCTGTGGGCGAAAGATAAAAATTCTATCACTTCTGAAGAATACGCAAGTTTTTTTGCAAAAAATGGTGGAATGTATGGTACGCCTTGGTTAACTTTACACAATAGTGTTGAGGGTCAGTCGAATTATACGTATTTGCTTTTTATTCCATCAACAAAGCCTTTCAATATGTTTGACCCAGATCGTAAAACGTCAATCAAGCTTCATGTAAATAAAGTTTTCATTACTGAAGATAGCGATTTATTGCCAAGATATCTTCGATTTGTAAAGGGAATTGTTGATTCTTATGATTTGCCGTTAAATGTAAGTCGTGAAGTCGTGCAAAAATCATACCTTATCACTCAAATGAAGCAATATTTGACAAAAAAAATCATTAGTGAATTGAAAAAAGCTTCTGAAGAAAAGAAAGATGAATACGATGTTGTTTTTTGGCCGAACTTTGGTGCGGTTTTGAAAGAAGGTTTGTGTGAGGCTTTGAACACTGAGCAAAGAGAGTCGATGATGGAGATTTGCCGTTTTTATAGCTCAAAATCAACAGATAAGATGATTAGCTTGGATGAATATATTTCAAAAATGCCTGAAAATCAAAAAGAAATTTTTTATATCAATAGTGATAGCGTTGCAAAAGCTTTAAAAAATCCGCATCTTGAAGGTTTTGCAAAGCGTGATATAGAAGTGTTGTTTATGGTTGATGGAGTTGATGATTTCTGGGTCAATGTTGTTTTGGATTATAAAAATAAAAAATTTAAAAACATATCTCAAGAAAATATCAATTTAAATGAGATAAAAGATATTCCAAAAGAAGAAAATGAAAGTAAAATCGATGACGAGAAGTTGAATAAATTGATTCAATGCTTCAAAGACACTTTGAGTTTATCAGTTCAGGATGTGGTATTGTCGACAAAACTTGGAAAATCACCAGCATGCCTCGGAATTAAGGAAGGGCAGATGAATATGAAAATGGAGAGGTTTTTGATTGATCAGAAGCAAATTGGAGAAAGAGCACAAAAAATTCTCGAAATCAATAAAAATCACGAATTGATTATGAAAATGAACGATTTGTATGAAAAGAATGGTGCGAGTGATGATTTGAAAAATGCGATTAAAAATCTTTTTGACTTTGTTTGCATTATTGAAGGAGAGCCATTAGCTGATTCGAGCGATTTTTCAGAAAGGGCATCGAAGATTATAAATAATATTTTGTAAAAAAAATTAGCAAGAAATAATTTATTAATGTTTTTAAT
>CAIPFW010000239.1 GCA_903864455.1 uncultured Anaplasmataceae bacterium
TTTATAAATGATGATATTATAAAAAATGTTGGGAAAAAAACGAGCATCGTTGATAATCAAAGTGAAAGTAAAGACCAATTCACTAACAATAAGAACGAAGTAAATAATGAAAAAAAAGATACCCCCCTTTCTCCAGATGCATTGAGAGATTTTATTAAGTCAAAAAGAAAAGCAAATCAGGAGTTCATCCTTGATAATTTAACTGCAAAAGCTATTCTACATGAAGATGGAGCGAGCGATTACTCTCGAGTATTAGAATCATACGGATTGAAACTTGAAAAAACAGGGGCAAAATTAGAGAATAAAAAAATGATAAACATTTATCAATTAGTGGATGATAGTAAGTCTTTAACTCCATCAAAACTTAAAAAAAGAATTGAAGATTCTAAGAATAATGGCGAATCGACAATCACATTAAATAAGCAAACCATAAACACCATTAAAAAGAATATACCCGATACAGCAGCTGGAAAAGAATATCAAAAGGTATTTGATGAAAATGGTATGAAATTTGAAGATCTAGATGAGGAAACAGGAATCATAAAGATGGGAGAAAAAGTTCGGTCGAATCAAAAGTAAATATAAAAATATTGATCCAGCTCAACTTTAAGAAAATCTATTACGAAATCTCTTGAAGATCGATTAATCTATTATGATTCTCCCATCCCAAATCCACAGTCGCTCGAAATGTATGAAGTTGATTGTCATCATCGCTATATCCTCGTAATATCATCGAATTATAATGATGATCGAATAAATAATAGTCGTTATTGTTCCAAGTATTTTGCTCTGAATATTTCTTTCCATCTATCGAAAAAGAGTGATAATTATGTCCATCAAAATCACACTCAACAGTCAAATTCGAAGCAACATTGCTCGCCCCTATGAAATGTTCAAAAAAAGCTCCCATAATTTTTATTTAAAATAAATAACTCTTTAGTATTTTATTTAAAATAAAAAATTAATCAAGTTTAAAATTTATATTCTCTCTTTTTAATTTATTAATCCAAGCATTCCAATCTCGCTCACCAAGATTTTTCTCAAAATTCAACAAATCATGGCAAGCTTTTTTGCATATTTCGTGATTCGGAATTGTTAAATCAACAAAATCGCATGCTTGTAATGTTAAAACTTGAATTTTACACGCTTTTTCAAGATGATAAGCATAAAAAAGCGCTTCCTCCATCGTCTTTCCGCAAGTTATAAAGCCGTGATTATTCAATATCGTGACATTTTTATCGCTCATATCGAAAATCATTTTCTTCATCTGCTCATCTTCATTCAAAAAAAGAGAATCATATTTGTGATATGCGACTCTTTCATAAAAATGTAGCGCATGTTGACTGATTGGCAATAAACCAAATTTCATTGCGGAAACAGCAATCGAATTATTTGTGTGAAGGTGAATAATTGCATTTATATCATGACGAGCATTGTATATCGACGAATGAATCGCAACGCCAGTTGGATTTGTGACAAAAAAATCACTATCTTCAGATAATTCGCCATTCATTTTGCACTTTACTAAATTATTCGGCGAAACCTCTTCAAAAAGCAGACCAAATGGGGATAAAAGAAAATTCTCACCATTCGCTCTATGAGACAAATGAGTGTATGTCAAATCATCCATTTTTAAAATGGATACGATTCGATGAGCAATGGCGAGTTTTATTTTCTCTTTCATTTTTTAAACTCTTTCAGGAATGCGAATTTTCTCAATATACTCCTCAGCCTCTTCAAAATTTCTTACTTTCTTTACATATTTTGGATACAAAAAATTTGTATCCGTAATTTCTGCGGCCATACAAAACCAATCATCTTCTTTGAGCAATATGCACCATTTTGTATCAGTAATATTTTTATGAACTTTTGTAAAAAGAATTTCTTTTGTTAGAATATCTTGTAATTCGGTAATTGTAACCATATCTTTCGGTCCAGTTGGCTCTTCTTGCTGCCAAAAACTATCTATTTTTCCAAAACAATAAACAATATTTTTTTTCTCTTTAATTTTAAATTCATGATTATGATGAAAATATGAATCAAAGTCTGAATCAAAAGTCTTATGTTCAGAAAAATCTTGACGAATTATATTTAATACACCATCTATAATTCCAATAGATGCTTTAATTCTTTTAATTTCTTTTTCAAGTGCAATGAAATAATAATTTATATTCATTTTCGCTTTCTTTTATCTTATTATTTTAAATTAACTAAAATCTAATTTGTTTTCATCTATCGAATCAAAACTATCAGACGAATTGTCAAAAGACCCATCAAAATCTTTATCCGATTCTTTTTCAGATATTTCATCACCATTTAAATTAAATGGGCTCAAGCCATTCACCGCCTCACTCGAAGATTTTGTAGTATCAAAATTTTGAAATATTTGAGCAAATAAAGATTCTTCATCAAATTTATCTGTAGAAGTTTTATCTTTATTGATTTGAACTGAAACACCAGAAATATCGTTCCGAATTTTCGTCATTGTTTTTTCATTCAACGAATAATAATCATGCAAACCATTCGATATTTCGTTCAATGCCGACACAAAGTTTTTTTCATTTGGAGATTTTTGAGTCATGATTGAAGAGCCTGAGATTATCTCATCCGTTCTTGTTTTTGCCAAAAGCACTAATTCATATCTATTTGGTATAACTTTTAAACAAGCATCTATGTCGAAATTTGTCATTTTATTTTAATATTTTAACCAAAGAAGTATTATACATTTGATAATCATTTTTTACAAGATATTATTTTAAAATAAACCCATCATATTTCCCCTTAAATAAA
>CAIPFW010000240.1 GCA_903864455.1 uncultured Anaplasmataceae bacterium
TGAAACTCAAGGATAGAAAAGACGCCTTACATCACAACCGCTAAAGACGATTGTGTTTTACGGCGAAAGTGTATAAAAGTAATTTTTGCTTTAAAAAGAGCGATCTTTCAATCAATCGCAAAAGGTGCGGAATTTTTAAATAAAAAAATTGATGAAAAATTTAATGATAATATAGCAAGAAATGCAATCAAAACGCCGTTCAAAGTGATTGAAATTCTTGCTGATTCTATAGGATATATAATCAAAGGAGCTTGATAAAATCACTCAATTCGTTCTTACTGCACCTATCGCGCCAATCGTTGACAAAGAGCTATGTTCAGAAAATGGTGTGAAATTTGCAAAATTTTTATTTACAGATGGAGTAAATAAACACATTGAAGGATTGAATAATAAATTAAACTTAAAGCACTCGCTCGTCAAAGACAAAATAGTAGATCCGGCATCAAAAATGATAAACGACGGAATCGAGAAGATAAAAGAATTTGATAAAAATCATACGAATCTCTTTTGATAACTAGATCATTCAAAAAAAATTAACAATCGTTCAAAAATGTTAAAATTTTATTAATATGAGTTGACTGGCTGTTCACAAAATTATTTAAAAATATGATATCCTAGATGATATTTATTCATTAACGTCAATGGTCGATTTATTCATCATCGTAGTGTTTATATTGATGTTATGCCTTGGTTTATATCGAGGTTTCATCAAAGAAACGCTTGGCTTACTCGGTCTTATTTCCGCTATTTCATTGTCAGTTTTGTGCAACAAATGGGTCGTTGACAACCTTTTAAATTATGGAAACGATCCATTTTTATCATCAACGCTTGCTTATATTGTCAGCTTTTTATTTTTTTCCATAGTATTCGGCATGATAATTGCGTTAGTAGTGAAATTTTTAAAAAGGGGCGATACATCAATCAGTGATAGACTTTTAGGTGCTGTGATAGGCGGCGCTAAAGCATATTTATTATGTTTGCTCTTTTATTTTATAGTTTATGGGTTTAATTCAACATTACAGCCAGATTTGAATGAAAAAGATGATGTGAGAAAAGTTGAAACAATCACTCCAGATTGGCTGAAATATTCTAAAACTTATCCATTATTTTATCATTCGGTTTTAAAATTAGATGATCTGTTGAAAAAATTACTTGATGAGAAAAAAGAAGTAATAACAATTGACACAAATGAATCACATAAACCATCAAAAAGTTCTGAATTGAGAAAAAGGAACGATGAGAGTTCGACTGAAGAGAGCGATATGTATGAAGGCAGGAAGATACCAAGTCCAGAAAACTTCCAAAATTCAGAAGATGCAAATCAGGATGATTTAGGAAAATCTAAGAATAAAAATGAGAGCAGAGAACAAAATAATGAAATAGAGGAAAGCGAATTTCAATCAACTCTTACTGCTTCCTCTGGTTCATCCTCTGCATAAAATTCATCACTTGCAAAGCTTTTCTTGCACCCACAGGCTGACTTGGCTTTTGGATTTTCTTCAATACGAAAGCCAGATTCGAGCAAATTTGAAATATAATTTATTTTTGAGCCATTAATATAAAACTCAGAAAAAACATCAAATACTATAAGTGGATTGTTATTTAATTCGTCAAAAAGCACGATATCTCTTGTTTTCTCGCCAATATTTTCAATTTTATCGCTCGTAAATTCGTATTGAAAACCTTGACATCCACCGCCATTAATAATGATTCTTAGAATATAATTTTCATCACCTTTCTTCAAATCCATAATCTTTTCAGTAGTTGAATCTAGCAATGAAATAGAATGCTTTGTATGCGAAATGAATTTTACAACTTTTTTTGGTTGGTGTTTTAAAAAGCTTTCCATTTGATTATTTTTTTTATTTGTATATCATAATAACACAATTCATTAATATCTTCAAATCCCTATGATAATAGAAGTTTTTATGACTTTTCATGTAATTTTATGCTTTGCCATCATCGCAATTATTTATTTTTCTAAACCTGATTCAAGTGGTCTGTCATCTTTCGTTTTTAAGCCTGAGAATCGAAGCTCTATTCGTTTTCGCCCAGTTACTAAAGTGATTTTCGTTATGGTGATTGCTTTTTTTGCAAATAGTTTGTTTTTGAATAAATTAATTAATAAAGAATCAAAAATTTCAACAATTGGTGATAAAATTGAGCAAAAGCAAATTGAAGAGAAAAAAAATGTTGGTGACGAGGTGAAAGAAAAGACTGGCGTTATTAAAGAAGGCAAAAAAGGAGACCAATCTGTTGGGGAATAGGTCAACTAGACTTCTTCCGAAGATATAAAATCTATGAAAGGTATATATTTTTAGGTCTTTTTCGATTGGTAGGAGCTTTTATTCTTGCTGAAGTAATCCAATAAACCCATCATATTTCCCCTTAAATAAA
>CAIPFW010000241.1 GCA_903864455.1 uncultured Anaplasmataceae bacterium
GATAAAATTATTCAAGATGCATTGAGAAAATATGGCGACAATATTTTTGCAGATAAAGTTGCAACTATGGATAGTAACGCTCTTGAAAGTGAGCGTGGAATCACAATTTTATCAAAATGTGCATCGATTGAATGGAATGACGATAAAGGCAATGCTCATAAAATTAATATCATCGATACTCCAGGTCACGCAGATTTTGGTGGTGAAGTTGAAAGGATTTTATCTATGGCTGATGGCGTTGTGCTTTTGGTTGATAGCGCAGAAGGCGTTATGCCACAGACGAAATATGTCTTGGCAAAGGCTTTAAAACAAAACCTTCAACCACTAGTGATAGTAAATAAAATCGATAGACAGGATCAGAGAGCTGAAGAAGTTTTAAGTGAAATAGAAGATTTATTTTTAAATTTAGGTGCAAGTGATGAGCAGTTGATGTTCCAGCATTTGTATGCATCAGGTCGGAATGGATGGGCGGTTGAGAAATTCTCCCAAATCAATGATGAAAATAAAGATTTAATGCCACTCTTCGATAAATTACTGCACTATTTTAAGCAAAGAAAATTCGACGAAAATGCACCGTTTTCGATGCTTGTGACGATGATTGATTATGATAAATATGCAGGAAGGTTATTGATTGGTCGTGTGCAAAGTGGTGTTGTGAAAGCGAACATGCAAATCACTTCAAATCATCTTGATGGAACGCATTGTGAAAATGGGCGAGTTGTTAAATTATTTCAATACAAAGGAAATCAAAGAACGGTTGTAGAAGAGGCTGTCGCAGGTGATATCGTTGTGATTTCGGGACTTGAAAAATCAACAGTTTCTGACACTTTATGTGCGCTGGGTGAAAAAATTGCTTTAGCTACGAATCCAATCGATCCACCAACGATGTCGATAGTTTTAGGTGTAAGTACTTCACCATTGGCTGGGACTGAGGGCAAAAAATTAACATCTAGAATGATTCGTGAGAGATTGTATGACGAAGCTCGTTCAAATGTTGCGATTCGAGTAAATGATACTGATAGCTCAGACTCATTTGAAGTTTGTGGTCGTGGTGAGCTTCAATTGGGAATATTGATAGAAAATATGAGGCGTGAAGGATTCGAATTAACAGTATCAAAACCACAAGTTCTTTTCAGAAGAGATAAAGATAATCGTGAAAAATTACTTGAACCATATGAAGAAGTTGTATGCGATGTGCCGACCGATTCATCTGGAAAAATTATCGAAGAATTGAATAGAAGAAAGGGCTCGTTAATTGAAATGTTTGAATTTGGGGCCGACACGACTCGAATCATTTATCACGTTCCATCTCGTTTATTACTTGGATTTAAACAAGATTTCATCAACATGACGAGAGGTTTTGGTGTTTTAAATAAATCATTTTTAAAATATGATGAAGTTGTTTCTGGCGATTTGGATGAGCATCGAAAAGGCGCATTAATCTCAAGCGAAACGGGTGAAGCGGTTGGTTACGCTTTGTCGAAATTGCAAGATCGTGGAACGATGTATGTAAAACCGCAAGATAAGGTTTATACAGGGATGATTGTTGGTGAAAATACTCGAAATGAGGATATGGAGATTAATATCAATAAAGGGAAAGCTCTGACAAATATGAGGGCGTCTGGCTCCGAGGAAGCGTACAATTTATCTCCACCAAAAACAATGGGTTTGGAAGAAATGATTACTTATATTAATGATGATGAGTGCATTGAAGTTACTCCGATAAGTTTGCGTATGAGAAAGAAAATTCTTGACGCAACGGCTCGCAAGTCAGCAGAAAGAAGAAGAACGAATGGCTCGTTCAAGATTTTAGAAGAGTAGAGTTTTTTTGACTATCAACCAATCCCAGGCTCTTTTGGCTTTGGTGGTAATGGAGGTGGTGTTTGAGATTGCTCTAAAGAAGGTTTATTATTTCGCGTTTTTAATGCATTCGACAGATCTGCAATGAGTCCGTTTGATGGATATCCATCTGGCAATCCAGGCGGAGGAGGAGGTGGTCTTTTTGGAACCTGTGGTTTGTTGTCTTGCTGTTGCTCGAATTTTTTAGTTAATTTATCAAAATCTTTGTTAGATAGATAGCTTTTATTGTCATTTGTAATTCTTGGTTTAGTGTCTGGTTGTTTCTTAGATTCTTTATCTTCCCGAGGTAGTGGAGGTGGAGGTCGATGTGATGTGAGTTCGGGTGGCTTAGGTTTATAGTTGGGCGTTTGTTGAGTTTCTTGTGTGTTATTTTTGACAGGATTCTCCTCATACTGTGGTCCGTTTGTATTTCTATATTTTTTGAATGGATCTGCGCCTGTATTTTTAATTTGAGATTCATTAGATTTTTGCTCAGACGTAGCATTGGTAATTTCTTCAATTTTCTTGAAAAATGCCTTTGTATGATTCGAATTATCTTCAGATTTTCCTTCGATAAAAGATAGATCTTCTTTGCTTAAGCTTTTCCCTTTTGGATCTTTTTCTAATTTTGTAATTATATCTTTCATTGCCTTAACTCCAATTTCATCATTCTTTGCCTTGGCCTCCTCTGATAATTTTTTAGGAGTGGAATAAATGCTTTCTAATTCTTTTGGATCTTTAGTGTATGAGCCATGCACCTCATTAGATATTTTATCCCCAATATCATTCGTTAAAGTTTGCTCTTGTTTTAATTTTTCTACTTCTTTCTTGTATTGCTCAGGGGAATAATACAATTCGTTCACAATTATATTGTCTCTTCCTCGACTTACATCAATGGGAACTGTATCTACTATTTTTGCTTTTGGCGAACTGCCATTTTTATTTTCTACTCCACTTACTTTCTTTTTAATAAAATCAAAGATTCCCATATTTTTATACATATAAATTAATGAATAAAATTATAATCCTTAATTATTAATTATTTATTTATTAGCGCAGGAAGAGCTTAATCTCAATTCATAAATTCTATAATTTTTTCCAAATAATTACCCCTCGCTCCTTTAATTAAAATACAATCCTCGTCTTTCAACAAAGACTTCAAATGATTGACAATTAAGTCAACATTCTCAAAATGACCGCCATTTTTCTCTTTTGGAAGCAAAGTATTCAAAGGGCGAATATTTTCTCCACCAATTGTAATCACTAAATCAATTCCACTCAGAAAATCAATCAATTCACAATGAATATTCTTCGCATTTTGCCCTAGTTCCCTCATTTCGCCAAGAATTGCAACTCTCCTTTTTATTTTTTCGTTCGAAAATGGTAAAGAGACGAGATTTTTCAGAGCGGCTTTCATCGCATGAACGCCAGAATTATAAGTTTCGTCGATAATTGTTAACTTTTTATCAAAAAAAATCTTTTGTATAATTTGCCCACGACCCTTTATATCGTCGATTGGAAAATGAGCTAAAGCCTTTATCGCATCTTTATAATTCAAAGACAGAGCTTTGAAAACAGCAAAAACAACCAAGCTATTTTCAATCAATGAAATGAGGCCGAGTGGTAGCTTATAATACAAAATCTCATCATTCGTCAATATTTCTATATCGGCTGAATTATCATAATTAATTTTATATTGCTTGATGCGAATATCACAATCGATATCTTGAGAATTCATCGAGTAAAGAATGATATTTTGAGAATATTCCTTCGCCTTGTGATACGCAAAATCAAAATAACTCATATTTTTGTTCAAAATTATCGTGCCATTTTTTTTCAGTCCATGAAAAATTTCGCACTTCGCCTCAGCGATTCCCTTCAAATTTTCAAAATATTCTAGATGTGCAGGGCTGATATTGTTGATGATTGCAATATCTGGTTCGGTAGTTTTTGTCAAAAAATCAATCTCACCTTTCGTTTGCATACCCATTTCAATAACGCCATATTGGTGATTTTCGTTTATCAAAAATAAATTTTGCGGAACACCAATCTGATTGTTTAGGTTCGCTTTTGAAGAAAAAGCTTTACCATTTATTGCAACATTAAGGCAATGACCGAGTAAATTTTTTGTAGTAGTTTTTCCGACAGACCCTGTGACTGCAATGATTTTTACATTCAAAGAGCTGCGATAAAAATTTGCCATTTTCGCATAAGCTTTGACACAATCTTTCACCAAAATCACAATTGAGGAAAAATTCTTAAGATTGGTGTTTTCTGAGATTTCATCGATAAAAATTACAGATGCGTTAAGTTTTTCAGCTTCTGAAATAAAAGAATTTCCGTTAAAATTTTCACCTTTCAAGGCTAAGAAGCAATCTCCTTTTTCTAGTTTTCTTGTATCTGTGCAAATTTTTAAAATAAAGACATTGTCAATTTGCTTATCGTTTAAAATTTTGCCATTCACTAAAGATAAAATTGTTTGTAACTCAAGTTTCATGAAAAATTATGAAATAAATGAATTATACAAATTTTTATTTTTCTAAGCTACCACCTTGAACCATATCTTTGATTTCAAAATTTTGCTTTTGCTTTTCAGACCATTGATTGTAAGTTTCTTTTACATATTTATAAACCTCGCCTTTAAAAGAAATATAACAATAGTTGTTCAAATCCAGATTATCAAACTTTAGGCCATCGCCATGAAAGCCACATATATTGAATGTTATTAGGTCTTTTTTGTATGTATTCGTTTTTCCATCAAAATAAGAAACGATACTCCGCGTCCATTCCGTTTTTTTATTTTTTGATTCACATGTTAAAGTTTCATCTAGGCGCTGAAATTTATTTTCATCACTTAATCCGAGAAACTTCATTGCTTTTTCTTCATCTTCGCATTTTACTCGAAATTTAAATTCAACTCTTCTTGGTGTAGATGTGAAAAAAACGCAACACTCGAAATCATAAAAAATACTCATAAATTTTTTAATAAAAAATAACTCTCTATTAATGATAATTAATATACAATAAAATACAACTAAAAAAATATTAAAAAGTAAATAAATGAATTATACAAATTTTTATTTTTCTAAGCTACCACTTTGAAATACATCTGTGATTTCAAAATTTTGCTTTTGCTTTTCAGACCATTGATTGTAACACTCATTAAGTTTATCTTTCAAGCCGTTATCTATTATTGAAAAAGAGAATAGGTTTATATTTAAATGTGGAAAATTTAAATGATCTTGTGATTCAAATCCAGATAATTGAATGATTGACTTGTTGTTATGATTTATGGTATAAGTGTATTCGATTTGTTTTAATTTGTTTTCTGTGAAATCTGTAATTTTATGGAATTGACGACCAAGATAAAATTCATTTTCGTCAATCAGTTGATGATCTTTCAATCCAAAGAAGTCGATAAGTGCTTGTTTATTATGCGCCTCTACTTCGAATTTGAATGCAATTCTATCGTGATGACTGAACATCCATTTCGCATCTTTAAAAATACTCATAAATTTTTTAATAAAAAATAACTCTCTATTAAGAATAATAAATATAAAATAAAATGCAACTAAAAAAATATTGAAAAGTTTATAAAAATGAAAAATCATCATGCATTTTACTCAAGCATGAATCTTTATCGTGAAAAAAAAATCCATCTCGAATTTGATTTTTAAACCAAGTTTTCTGTCTTTTTGCATAATTGCGAGTATTTTGAATTGCGATTTCTATAGCTTCATTTAAAGTTTTTTCTCCATTTATATAATCGATTAATTCAGGCAATCCATGTGATTTGTAAGATGGTAGGTGCTTTGGAATGCTCATCACTTGAGAAATTTCATCAAGAATTCCACTTTGCATCATCGAATGAAATCTTTGCTCTATATTTTGATACAAAATATCTTTTTCTGGCAAAACAACATAAATTTGATAATCGCGATTGTCTTTTTTCTGTATCTTATTTTCTTCATAAAAATCTAATATCGATCGCCCACTCTCATCAAAAACGCACCCAGCTCTGTGAAGTCGATATTTATCATTTGGATGGATTTTTCCAATAATTTTTGAATCTTTCTGCGATACGTATTCATAATATTTCTCGATTCCGATTTTTTCAATCAATTCAGAATGGAATTTTTTTATTTTTTCAGAAATTTGTGGCAAATCTGACATTTTGTTCATCAGTCCATTTATATAAAAGCCTGTCCCACCAACTAAAAGCGGAGTTTTGCCACTGAAAAAAGCTTTCTCAATCTCATCATTCGCATTCTCAAGCCATTGCGAGATATTGTAATTTTCATAAACTGAATGATGGCCGTATAATTTATAATTATATTGCAAAATTTCATCGAGATGAGGTTGAGCCGTAATTTTTGGTATTTCTTTATAAACTTGTTTCGAGTCGCAGTTCATAATTTGTAAATTTGTAAATCTTTGTATTAATTTATAAGCAACATCGCTCTTACCAGATGCTGTAGGCCCCAATAAAATAAAAATTTTTTCATTTTTTTTCATTTTTTTTCGTTTTTTTCTCAATATTATATTGACTATTAATATTTTTTCCATATAATATTTTTTGTATTGCTGTTGCAATGTTCAATTTCTTGTTCCGATCGCGTAGCTCAGTGGTAGAGC
>CAIPFW010000242.1 GCA_903864455.1 uncultured Anaplasmataceae bacterium
AAAAAATCGTATCTTTTCACCTTTCTTAAAAGACCCACGAAGACCCTTTAATAGTGGAATATTGATAGGTGAAAAGATGAAAAGATAAAAAGTGAAAAGTGAAAAGTGAAAAGTAAATTTAGTAAAATTGATTTTTGAATTTAATTGCCAACTTAAAGAAATGGAATATAATAAAATGGATCAATGTATTGGATGCCAAACTCTTTTATACGCTGATGAAGTCAAACACAACGTTTACAATTTTGCAACAGCTCTTCCAATCGGCGTTCGTTGTTGCAAATGTAATAAAGAATATAAAAAAGCCCTTCGACTTGCTCGAACTCATAAGATGATTCTTGCCCGTAACAGAGCACCATCAAATATTTTCACTCCTCATTTTGTTCTTAATTAAATCATTTTTAAATGAATTAATTTATTTTCGACCTCTCATTCGGTTTTGCAAAATGATCGCCAAGTATGGATTAGTGCTCGCAATTACATTGTTCAACTTGCTCAATTTTTCAATTTTCGATTCAATTTCATCATCGTCTAATAATGGTTTCTTTGCTTGAATTTTTGATGACTTCTTTTTTACAACAACAACTTCTTCCTCCTCTTCCTCTTCCTCTTCTTCTTCTTGTTGAACAGGAGGTGGAGGGGTAACAACCTTTGGTTTTGCCTTTCTTGGCACTACAGGAGCCATCTTTAAAATGATCCTTTTACTCTCTTTGTTTTTTCTCAAATCAATCATATTTCTATCTGACACTGCTTGTTGTTTTGCAGATCTATCGACTTTTGGTTTTAACCGTTTGAATTCTTTTTTAGAAATAAGAATTTCGTGGAGGTCTTCTGGTTCAACTATAAGCGATTTAACTCCGGCATCCCAACGCTTCTTTCTTTCTCGTTTCGTTTCTTTATCATATTCCCGTATACACTGATTTACCTCTTCTAAGGTCGTTTCGTCCATTAATCCAGAAATCGGATTCTTGTTACCAATTTCATCTTCAATTTCCGAATCGCTTGAATCGCTTGAAAGGTCTGTCATTTCTTCTTTTTATTTAAACCAAGAAATAATAAAATCCATTAATAATATCTTTGATATCATAAATGGAGTATCAATTTAAGCAGAAATCAGCGACCCCAGAACTCCGGTTAAAAATGTGGAATGAGCTAAAAAGTCAGCCGATACCTAAAAAAGAAGAATCGCAAATGGATTTAATGGCCAAACGTCTTTATGCGTCGCTTGATTTTTGGAAGATGCGGGAGATGCCCCCTATTCCCGAGGTCTTTATTGCCGATTGCGAAACCGAGTCGTCCCCCCGTGAGCTTCTGGACAATCCTATTTGCAAAACTAGCAACGTCGGTAATGTGTTGAGTGACATCGGGAGTATATCCAGGCAAGGCCTCCAATAGCTTTTCCATATCTTGATTAATAAATGTTGATGCACCAGCATTTGAAAGACCATTTTTTGATAAGATTTTACTTACCCACATTTGACAGTTGGCAGATAATGCATTGTATTCAATCCAAAAAGCCTTTTCATTTCCACGTGCACCATTTTTGATAAAATCATCAATGGTGATTTTCTTATCCCCTAATGGTATTGAATATCTTTCTTCATCTTTTTGAGCAGTATACGGTTTGTAATTAACTGTTTCATTTTTTTCAATAATGTATTTACCATTGATGATAAGATAACTATGAAAAAAGTTATCAACTCCAAGCTTTTTATGGGCTTCTTCAAATGCTCCACCTGTAATTAAATCAAAGCCTAATCTGACCGCACTTTGAATTGGACAACGACCAACATCAAGTTGAGTAATTTCTTCTTCTCCTTTGCTTTTTAAAAACTGTTTGAAACGAGTTGATTCATAACCAAGGAGCCAGTTTAAAATATCGCCACCAATACCCATACGTTGTTTATGAATTCTGTAACGGTTCATTTAGTATATCAAAGTTAAAGAAAAAAAATCTGCTGGTTGATTTATAAAAAATAACTTTATTGAAATATTTTAGATTTAGAATATTTCAATTATTTATAAATTCAAAAACAATTATTAAAATTTATTAAATTCAATTCAATTTAATAAACTGGTTTATCGATATCTGAAAATTTCTTGATAAAGAACAGGCGTATATCGATATACAGTCTTTTCCATATAAAGACTGTGCTCTTCAGGGATATAAAATATTTTATTTGCCTTGTATAGACTGTCTATATATGGAAAAGACTGGATATACGCTATATATAGACATTTCCATATAAACAACTTTCGTATAATATATTTTTTATTTTCATGTAATAAAAATGCCAAAACCAAAAGTTGTAAAAATTGAATCGATCAAATTGAATCAAGCGATTGTTTCAATCGAAACAGCGATGTATGATAAATTGTTACAGAAGATATGCGATATGGACAAGAGGATGACGGACAAACTACAGTTGGTTAAAGATACACAATTGAAAGGTGCTGTATTATACAACTTGAAAAAATCAGCTTGTTTATTAGATGCCCACGTTCACAGCTTAGAAGACTTGATTAATATGATACAAAAGTCTTCAGAGACTAACCCAGAAAATAACGATTATCCATACTGGGATGTGATGGATGGGTTCGAAGAGAAAAAGACATATTTGAGAAAGACAAAGAAGAATATGATTGTAACTCCTGAACAATCCAGCGATTCCGATTGAATTGAATTGAATTGA
>CAIPFW010000243.1 GCA_903864455.1 uncultured Anaplasmataceae bacterium
ATTAAAAAATCTTTTAAAGTTATCCTCGATTTTACTTTTTTCACTTATCTCATGTTCAATTTCAATATACTCGATACTTTTAATAAAAAAACACACTCATTTAATCGACAAAGCACATAATGTTTGGTTATTATCGATAGCAATCAACACGTTGGTTATTTTTTGTTTTTTAGCATTATTACAAGTTTATCTTAAAAAGGGCAAACCAAACAAAGAAGATTTAAAAAGAAACGCATTTATTTTTACGCTTGTTTTAGCAAAAACAATTTTTTGGTCAATAATCATCACAATTCTTACATCCAATAAAAAAGATTTAGAGAGGCTATGGATTGCGAGCGGTGTAATTTTACTTTTTTCGGTGATGATGATTCATTTCGTGCATACTTTTATGACGAAAGGTCTATATAAAAAATTCTTTGTTGAAACAAAAAAAGATAAAAGCTCAAAAGAAATTCAATCATCATCGTGGAAAAAAATTCAATACACTTTGTGCGTTTTGGGGGCGTGCTTAATTTTCGCTCTTCCGATGATGCTGATAAGACTTGGAATTGCATTTCTTCCAGAGATTCCAATCAATGTCAATATTACGCTTTTTGGAAAAGAAATAGTCTTTCTCAACAGTCATCACAATATGCTTTGGCTATGCATAATCGACTGCGTTTGTCTGATTTTTGGTTTTTTGTTGATTGGCAAGTTATCAGATTATTTATTTATTCAAATAAATAAAATTGATAATTTGGAAGGAAGAGTGAGGTATCAATTCAGAGAAGCGATTATTAAAAATATAGATTTCGATATCATGAAGAAAATGATTGACGACTCTTCATTGAAAATTGCCCAAGGTATGACAATTGATTTAATTCTGAATCGGAAAGAGAGAAATACTCCTGCAGGGCTTTTAATTTTGAGTCATTATTTTTTTGACAAAGAAATGAGAAAGAATCTAGATTATGATATTAATAATCTTGAAAAACAAATTCGAGGCATTAAAGACAAGAATCAAAAGAAAATTGCAAAAATTGCCATTCAAAATCTGAGAAAGAATTTTTATATCGTGACGAAAAAAGATAATGTTAAAAGTAATTTATTTAAATTGTCCGTTTCTATTGCGTCAACTTTGTGTTTTCATTTTTTGACTCACATGCATCAATCTGGAGTGCAATTTAATTTGAATGAATGTCGAGGAATATTGGCTTTAATATGTATTTCATTAATATTTTTGTCGCTAGGGCTATTTTGCGACATGATAGCAGGCGATGTTTTAAAGGGAAAGTCAGGCTTATTTGAAGCGAGAAATGAACTTTTAGATAATTTAAAAAAAGATCAAGAGTTATGGAAAAAAATCTGTGATTACAAGATTGATGGCGAAGAGCACAAGATAAGATGCGGTTGTGAATCTGGCGGTATGTCACTTGAAAAAAATAAAAACCCTGATGAAAAAACTTTGAATGAGCGAGATTTAGCTGAACCTTGCGAGTGTTGTTGTATAAGTAGAATTTTAAGATTGATTCTACGAAATGATAGAACTTTATCTGAAGAGCAAAAATTTGAAATAAAAATTTTTTTGTATAGCAAAGAATTAGAAAAAGAAATCGAGAAAAAAGAAATGAATAATGGTGGAGCTTGTCCTTGCTCTAATTTAGCAAAAGCTGATAAAAAGACCGTTCATGATAAGTTGAATGAATTTAAAATAGATGCGATTCTTTGGCAAGAAAAAGAATTTGCATAATTTTTCTATAAAAATATAATTGATATTCGTAAGCCGAATTCTGTTTATGCGTTTATTTTTCTTCATTTATCATCGCTGATAAATTGAGGCGACCCACCTTTACAAATCAAAATCATAAAGATTTCGAACGAGTAGAAGAGCTCTGTTGCTAACTTTGGTCTTGCTTCAAACTGGGTTTACCTTGCAGTCTTTGTTACCAAAAACTCGGTAGGCTCTTACCCCACCTTTTCACCCTTACTTTCATATTGCTATGATAGCGGTTATTTTCTGTGGCACTTTCCCTGAGATTACTCTCGGCAGACGTTATCTGCAGTTTTTCTTCTATGAAGTTCGGACTTTCCTCTAAAATTTTACTCTTAGCAAACGCTTGAATATCAATAATATATTATACATTATGAGTATTTATAAGGCAAGGTCTAAATAAAATGCAATATGTTGAATTAAAATCTTATCTTATAGGTAGTTTTGGCGCATCATGTTTTTTTATGGATTGAGTTTTTAGTGTATTTGCATTTGTATCTTCTAGATCGTATCTTATAGGTA
>CAIPFW010000244.1 GCA_903864455.1 uncultured Anaplasmataceae bacterium
GTCTGACGGATACTTCATCAATCGGAGAAGCAAATCCAGAAACTATTAGAAAATATATTGAAACTCAAGGATAGAAAAGACGCCTTACATCACAACCGCTAAAGACGATTGTGTTTTACGGCGAAAGTGTATAAATCAGATCTTACTTCATCAACAAAAACAAATATACCGGTTGTTTTTGAAAAAGACTTTTGGCCACAAGATGAATTTTTTAAAAAAACAAGAAAAGAAAAAATTTCTCATCGAAAAATAGAAGCTCAAAAAATATTAGATGAAATGTATGAAAAATATCAAAATTTAAATTATGGGAGTTCGACAAATTTAAATGAATTGAAAGTTGTATCGCAGGAGTTGTAACAATATCACTCAAGATTGTGTTGATGCCTTCGCAAAAAATTTATAAAATTCTCATTTATTTGTTATTTTTTCTTCAAAAGATGCTTGACTTTATTAATAAAGTGTGAGAAAATCATTTTCATTGGGGGTGTAGCTCAGTTGGTTAGAGCGCTTGCCTGTCACGCAAGAGGTCGCGAGTTCGAGTCTCGTCACTCCCGCCAAATCAGTGTTTTTAACTGGTTATTGTGATATTACAATATTTCTCTTTTCAATACTTTCCTTATTTTATAATATTTTTCTTCATATTTATATTATCGATATATTTATTTTATATTTCAAAAAAACAACAAAACAAGCCAACTGATTTAAAAAAACAGATTCTGAATATCGTAAATCTGACAGTTATTGTACCTATAACGATAGGTATGATTTATACAATATTTTTTTTTAAATTAAGCTTCTCATCGATTTTTAATAACAATATTTTAAAAGTTTTGAATGATTCCTCGGTTGTAACAAGTGCATACTATGAGGAATATAAAGAAAAAACCTCGAATGATGCTGAGGCAATAGCATATTCAATTAATGAAAACAAAGGTAATTCTTTGTATGATAATGAAAAGCTCAAAGTTTTGCTCGATAGCTATGTGACTCTCAAAGAGTTAAGTGATGCCGTTGTTTTCATACCATCAAAAAATCTTATTCTTGCAAAAAATGAGTTTGGTTTTGCTCTCTCTTTCGATTTTGTCCCTCAATGGGCTTTAAATCAAGCCGGAACGCAAAAAGCCCTTCTCATAGAAAATATAAAATCGAATAAAATCAAAGCTTTGATGGAACTTGAGAATTTCCCTTATAAAACTTATCTCTTAGTTGCAAGGTATATAGATGATAAGGTTTTGAGGTATATAGATGATACAAAAAATGCTGTGAGCGAATATAATGTTTTGAGTAAAAAAATTCATAAACTTCAAGCGATTTTTTTATTAATTTTTGCTTTTTTTCTTGTATTTTTAATTATAATTTCTCGTTTTGTTTCTGGTATTTTGACGAGAAAGCTTGTTAATCCAATCGATAATTTTGTTCAAACTATAAAAATTATTTCAATGGGTGACTTATCTGAAAGATTAATTCAAAAAACTCTTATTGAGGAGATGAATATTTTTATTGAATCTTTTAATTCCATGTTGGATCAACTTGAAGAATCTCGCTCCGAATTGGCTTCACGGAATGATTTTATTGAAGCGATTCTCACTCAAATTCCATCAGGATTTGTTGCAATTGATAAAAATTATGAAATATTTGTAACAAATAATGTAGCATCCCAAGTTTTAAAGAATGATGATTTAAAAAATGAATTTCTTCTTCAAATAAAAAGCATTATTCCTGAGAATAAAAAAAATGAACATCAGATCACAATTGGTAAAAATCATTTTCTAGTAAAAATTGCACTTGCTCAATTTAAAAAATTAAAAAATATCAGTAAAAATTCAAATCACCTCATTATTTTTACCGATATAACTGAGCACATCGCTTATCAAAAGAATTTATTGTGGACTGAAGTTGCAAAAAGAATTACTCATGAGATAAGGAATCCCCTTACACCAATTATTCTTTCTGCTGATCGTCTTGAAGATAAGTATTCCGAAAAAATTGAAAATGATAAAGAGAGTTTTTTAAAATACATTCATAATATCAAAAGATACGCAAACGATATTGCACTTATTATTGATGAATTTATTCGATTTGGACGTATGCCTGAACCAAGTTTCGCATTTTATAATATGAAAAAAATTATTGAAGAAGCCATTGTAGGCGGTAATTTTGATAAAAAAACTCGCTATATTTTTATCGTTGACGAAGACGAAGATTTTTTATGCAAATGCGATAACAAGCAAATTCTCAGAGCTTTGCTCAATATCTTTAAAAATGCTTATGAGGCGATGCAAAACATTGATAAAAAAATAATCAAAATTGAGCTCACAAAAAAACAAGGAGAGCTATTTATTACAATTACTGATAACGGTCATGGATTTCCAGATCAATTGCTCGATAAAATAACAGAACCTTATGTAAGTACAAAAGTCAAAGGGTCTGGTCTTGGTTTGTCAATTGTGAAAAAGATTATCGATGACCATGGAGGGCAACTCATTATAAAAAATTCAGAAAATCATAATGGTTTGGTGTTAATTAATTTAAAAGCACATGAATGAATTTAAAATAAACCCATTGCATTTTGAAACTAAGAAAGCTGTTGATCCACATATTCCAAGAGCTAACATTAAATATGTAGAGGTGCGAGTAAGACGTTTTTTTAAAGATTCTTCTTTTGATAAGAATGTTGTTGAGCCGTCCATAATTTTACTAAAAAATAATTATATTTTTATTGTAAAATAAAAAAAATAAAGACGCAAGAATGATGTTAAGAAGTTTATTGAATTGGTGTAAAAAATTATTTTTTATACATATAGTATATATAATATTAAATTTTAATGATGTTTTAAGCGCAGGCATCTCCTCAAAATTCATTAACGTAGTTGTTGATGATTCTTTGTATTATCCATTTAATGCTCTTGCAAGTGAGTTCGTTCAAAAAAATGATATTATTTTAAATATAAAATACGTAAATAATGATTTTTATAAA
>CAIPFW010000245.1 GCA_903864455.1 uncultured Anaplasmataceae bacterium
AATAAAATATATTCTAAAATAATATTCAAATCAATAAAATGAATAATTTTTCTATAGAAAATAGTTAAATATATTGCTATTATATCATTCTAAATTTTTTTGTATTAAATATGTATTCTACGTTACTTACTTCTATTGTAAAACGTTTTTCATCTCTTTTGACACTACAACAAGCTGAATATATAACTCTTGCGCGCGGTGGGGCATCTGTTTTAAAAAATAGCTCTGAGCCCTCAAATTCTAAAAATAATATTCAGAATGCTGTGCAAGATGATTCGAAATTGGTTGCTAATGATATCAAACAACCCGAAAAAGACAAAAATGCAAGCCTGACAGAGAAGATCGTAGAGTTAATTTTTGGCTTGAGCGAACTTGAAAAAAAAGGTAAATTTATATTCATTCCAAGAGGCGGAATAAGATATTTTGATAATCAGCCCGTAGCTTCAAATACGACAAATATAGATCTCGAGAACGCTCAAAAAGTTCCAAATATTGTCACAACAAAAGTACATGCTGGTGAGTCTGTAGCTTCAAATGCTGTAAATATGAAAGTCGAGAGGGACTTTGCAACTATGGTTGCAATAGAAGCGCTTGGTAAAAAATAATTTTTCTATTGAAAGTAGTTAAATACTATATAATAATTGTAATTAAAATTTTTTCGTTTAAAAATGGATAATAACGCAACAAAAAAATCTGGTGTGATTTTATATAGTGCAAAGCATACACTCAATAAGCTTTTATATTGGATGGAATCCAATGATGGCGAAAAAACATACATTACGAAAAAAGATTATGATTCTCTTGTAAATTCAAATTCGACAAGCAATAAGGTTGTGGACTTTGATGAAAGAAAGCTAACTGAAGAAGAAAGATTAACGATGCCTTGCAAAGCTAAGAAATTAAATATAAATACCTGCGGAGGTATAACATCGGTGAAATTAGAAGAAAAAACCTTAACTTATGAAGAATTGGAAGCGGGATATGATTTAAGAGATTGTGTATTAAATTCTGCGGATTTATCAAATTTAGATCTTTCAAAATGTCAATTAGAAAACGTAAATCTTTTTGGGTGCGATTTGAGCGGTTCAATTTTGCCACAAAATTTAAAAGATGTAAATTTTACGAATTGCAAATTCGATAAAAACACTATCTTTATAAATAATGATTTCTGGACAAGCAATACTCGTTTAGTTGCTGGGTTTTATGATTCGAACAACAATTTTAATAATGTGGATTTTAATGGTGCAAAAATTGTAAATCCACAAAATCTTTACGATCAATATATCATAAAAAATTATGTAGAGATTAATTTGGAATTGACAGATTCAACAAAAATCCAATCATCGCAAATAGAAAGAGCATAAAAATTGTTTAGAATATTTTTTCGATATTCTAAAAAAACTGCTTAGCTGTTCATCGCATTAAGCAAATTCTCTTCTGCGAATTTCCAATTTATTAAATGCTCGCAGAATTTTTCTAAATATTCCTGCCTTCTGTTTTGATACTTAAGATAATACGCGTGTTCCCAGACGTCTATTCCCAATAATGGCGTCAAATTAGAATCGACAATCGGATTCGAACCATTGCTTGTTTTTGTAATTTCAATTTTATTTTCACGCTTATTATAGTTCAACCAACCCCATCCAGACCCAAATTGAGATAAGGAAACCTTAATCAACTCTTCGTTCACCTTACTCACAGCTTCATTATCATCAGAAATATTAAAAGTTTTTTTTATCAACTCAAACAACTTCCCATGCTTATCTGGGTGCCCACCGCCATTCACTTTCATCGAATTCCAATATAATTCATGATTATATGCCTGACCAGCATTATTAAAAATGCGAATCTCAGAGTCATTTTTTAAATTTTTATTATTTACGATAATTTTTTTGATATCTTTTTCATTCGCATCGGAAGATTCTATAATGAATTTATTCAAATTATCGATATATGATTGGTTGTGCTTTGTGTAATGAAGCTCGACAGTTTTAGCGTCGAGATACGGCTCTAAGGCGCTAAAATCATAAGGCAAGTCGGATAATTTAAAAGTCATTTGACTACTATTTATATATAATAAGTTATTTTATCAATACTTTTCGGAATTGCAAATGATTTTTCGTCATGCTTCCTGAGATTTTTATAAAAAAAATTCCTTTTTTCTCAATAAAATCAGTTGATTTTTTGATTCTTTTGTGTAAAATGTGAAACTGATATTAATTCTTTTCTAATATGTCGGGGAGCCCGTTAGCACAATTTGAAATTAAAAAATTCTTTCACTTGGGTGAATTGTTCGGTCACAGCATCGATTTTACAAATTCATCTATGTTTATGTGCTTTGCGATGCTTTTATCGATAGTGTTTTTATATCTTGGGACTCGTAAACTAGAGGTCAAACCAACATCAAAGATGCAAGTATTAGTTGAAGTGATATATAATTTTTTAACAAATATGATGTCTCAATCGATTAAAGACAAGGATGCAGTGAGATTTTTCCCGCTTGTTTTTACGATCTTCATGTTTGTCATTTCTTGCAATCTGCTCGGGATGTTGCCGTATAGTTTTACGGTGACGAGTCACCTCAGTATCACATTCGCTTTGGCGCTTTTTGTGTTGCTCGTTGTGACATTTTTTGGAATTATTCGAAATGGGTTTCACTTTTTTAGAGTGTTTTTCCCAACAGGAACTCCGCTTTGGCTTGCTTTTTTGATTATACCGATTGAAATTTTTGCTTATTGCGCACGTGCTATAAGTCTTTCATTGAGACTCGGTGCAAATATGATAGCTGGTCACACGATGCTCAAGGTGATTGCGGGCTTGGCTATTGGAGCTGGGGCCTTTTCGATTTTTCCATTTACTTTTGTGGTTGCGATTACGGCGTTTGAATTTTTTGTCGCTGGATTGCAAGCATATATATTCTCGACGCTAGTTTGCGTTTATTTAAACGATGTTTTTTCTACTCATTAATTTTTTTAAAGGTTTATTATGGAAGGTTTAAAATATATAGCTATAGCGCTTACAACACTTGGAATGGGTTGGACGGCTCACGCATTAGGCGGAACTTTTACTTCATTATTCACAAGCATTTCGAGAAATCCAGAAGCTGAAGAAAAAATTGGTAAGTATGCCTTTATCGCAGCGGCTTTCGTAGAATCTATGGGTCTTTTCTCATTGGTTGTTGCGCTATTATTGATATTTTTTGTTAATTAATATATTATGTCGGCAGCTTTATTACCGCAATTAGATATTTCAACCTACGGATCACAGATTTTTTGGTTGGTTATCACATTTTCTATTTTATATTTTTCGTTATCGAAGATTTTTTTGCCAAATATTATCAATTTGGTGAAAAAAAGAGAGCATTATATCGAAGGAATTTATCAAGATATAGATGTTGAAAACGGTAAAATCAGGGAACTAGAAGAAGAAAAGCTGTCGATAATAAACAAAACGAAATCAGATGCGGGCGATATTATAAAATCTGCAAAGTCGAAAGTCGACTCAATTCATAATGATGCGCGCACTTTGACAGAAAAAAAATTATCCGCTATGCAGGATGCTCTCGAAGCCGATTTGAAAAAGGATATAGAGGGCGATAAAAATTATTATAAAAAGAATTCGATAGAGATTTTTAAAAATTTCACTGATATTTTCTCTTTAACGGGGGATTTGAATCAAAATTTAGAATTAATTTTTGAAAAAAATTGGTCAAAAAAAACAAACGAAATAACAAATAAATATAATAAAGGTTAAAAGATGGTTTTTGATGAAAAATTTATTATAGCTTTAGCGTTTTTTGTTTGCGTTGGTCTGATTGTCAAATTTTCAAAGAAAAATTTTTCAAAATTTCTATCGAATACAAAAAATGCTATTTGCAAAAAAATCAGCGATGTTGAAGATTCTTTTGATGACTTGAAATTCAAAATCTCAAAACTCAAGGATGAAAAATTTTTATTGGTGGAAAAAAGTAAAAAAGATATCGATGCGGCCGAAAACGAGAAGAATTTTTTAATCGAGGAAGCTAGAAAAAAATCAGATCAGCTTTTTCAAAACACGATAGAAAATCAAAAAGTCGCAAACGAACGAATTAAAAATGAGTCGAAAAAATCTTTAGAAAAGGTTTCTTGGGATTCAGCTAAGCAAAATTTGACTCAAAGTCTCAGAGAAGAAAAAGTTGAAGATATACACCATAATATAATTAATAATATTTTAAAAGATGCACTGAATGACTAATAATAAATTAAATGTTTTATTAATAGGTGGTGGTGGGCGAGAATACGCTTTGGCATGGAAAATTTCACAATCACAACTATTAAGTGAATTTTATTCGATCAATGGCAGCGACCACATTGCAAAATACGCAAATCGTATAGATATAGATTATTCGGATTTTGAGGCATTGTATAAATTTTGTGTAGAAAAAAATATTCATTTAGTAATTGTTGGCCCAGAAAAGCCAATAGAGCTTGGGTTGAGCGATTTTCTTATAAGTAAAAAAATTAATGTATTTGCACCATCAAAAGCTGCAGCTCAAATCGAATCTTCAAAAAATTTTACAAAAAAAATATGCGATGAGGAAAGTATACCAACTGCAAAATATATTACTTTTCAAAATTTCTCAGATGTGCAAGATTTTATTAAAAATAATAAAACTTTTTCCTACCCATTTGTAATAAAATATGATGGCTTAGCAGATGGAAAAGGCGTTAAAATTATTCACGATGATTATGAAGCTTTAGAATATTTACAAAAGTTGAATGAAAATTATGAAAAAACTTTTTGCGTCGTGATTGAAGAATTCTTAACAGGTCGAGAATTATCGGCTTTTTTTCTTTGTGATGGTGAAAATATTAGATATTTGGCTTCAGCTCGAGATTATAAAAGAGCTCATGATGGAGATAAAGGCGAGAATACAGGTGGGATGGGAGTGATTTGTGGAAATTTTTTAATGAACGAAGAATTGAAACATAAAATTTCAGAGAGAATTGTCGAGCCAATGCTTCATAATTTAAAAAAGCAGAATATTGTTTATAAGGGTGTGATTTTTGCTGGGCTCATGATTGATGATAAAAACGATCCGTATTTGATAGAATTCAATGCTCGTTTTGGCGACCCAGAAACTGAGGCGATTTGTATGCGACTGGAGTCTGACTTACTCAATATTTTATATAAAGCGACGATAGGCGATTTGCAAAACACGGAAATAAAAATAAGTGAGAAAAACTCTCTCTGCATAGTTCTGGCGAGCAATGGCTATCCCGAGAAATATGAAAAAAGTAAACTTATTCATAATATACCAGAAGATACCGACGATATGAGAATATTTTTTCACGGCGCGAAAATCATCAATAACGAATGTTTTTCAAATGGTGGAAGGGTTCTGAGTGTAAATATTATTGGAGAAAATATAGAGCGCATGCGAGAACAAGCTTATAATACTTTAAAAGAAATAAATTGGAATGATGGCTTTTATAGAAATGATATCGGCTTATGATGATGTTTTAGAAAAGCTTTTTTTGACATAAAATATTCTTCTTTTTGACTCTCTTAAAAGCAAAAACCATAAAAATTTATTTCAATTTATTGAATAATATAAAAAGAATGATATTTGATTCAGATTTAACGGATACTGAGTGGGAATTGATAAAAGATCTCATTCCGGCTGGATACAATTAACCCATTGCATTTCCTTAGAACCAGTCTTCACCTCAATCTCTTCAGCATAATCATTGAACCCATTGCGTTTGTTTTACGCTTAAAATTCAGCAACCATGCGAAAATAAATCGCGTTTAAATCGCTTTACAGAAGGAAATCGAAGTGAGATTGAAGTTTTTTATCGTCCGAAAATCGATAAAAATACGGAATTTTAAAGTTTTATGGGAAATGCAATGGGTTTATTATATTATATTTTATATGAAGTGAGATTCAAAGACAAGCGCTAAGTACTTGCTACAGCAACTTGTTGCTCATTAAACATGCTATTCACATAGTATTTCAATCTTAAGTCGCTAAATTTCAATCTAGCGAGGTGTTTTTTAGATTTTGCTGAAAGTTTTTTAAACTCCCATGCACAAATATCTTGCAAAACTTTATCTGACAAGCGATGAACAAAGAAAAATGGTAATGATAATGAAAAAAACGATAAAGCGTCAGCTTCACGAACGATTGATACTTTTTCGCTCGTATCTGACAGTATTGCAGAATTTTTTATTATATTTACTACTTCATTAATAAACTCTTTTGGAGCATTTAATTTTGTCATAAGGTCTTGCATAATTTCAGAGCTTCGAATATGAGATGCTTGCTTGTATAAACTATAGCCTTGAAAGTCATGTGGGTGCAAGCTATTTCCAACGCCTCTTTCGACTTCATGGGTTAAAGACGCTATCAATATAGCACTATCTTTCGGTGTAAGAGAGGCCACTGTCGGAAGTTCAACGTTCGTACAGAGAGTTCCTGCCCATTGAACAGTATTTTGAGAATGGTGAATAAATTCTTTATTAAATGATGATGCGACGATTAAGCTAGCTTCTTCTACGATTTTATTAACATAATCTAATGAAACTGTGGACATTTTAGTTACCAAATAAAAAGATCTAATATTTTTGATGATTAAAATTAATTGCGTTATTCAAAATAGAACGATTAATTATTCATCAACTTATAGTAGTATAAACAAAAAAAATAATATAATAAATAGGTTTATTGAAGAATTTTATCAAAATAAGATAAAAAAAATTAATAAACTTACTATTACTTGTATCAATGC
Organism: uncultured Anaplasmataceae bacterium; assembly: GCA_903864455.1. Classification (GTDB taxonomy): domain Bacteria; phylum Pseudomonadota; class Alphaproteobacteria; order Rickettsiales; family CAIPFW01; genus CAIPFW01. The sequence goes on from CAIPFW010000245.1 coordinate 6,771, forward strand.
ATAAATTTATAATATATTTTAAAGAAAAATGCAACATAATTTTACTATTATTTTTTATAAAATTGAATTTTCAACGATAATTTTTTAAAAAATGAAGAAA
>CAIPFW010000246.1 GCA_903864455.1 uncultured Anaplasmataceae bacterium
TAAAATAAGACTTAATTTGTTCGGCTACATAGAGGACATTTTTAGCACTTCCAGAGCCAACATTTAGAGAGCCAACAAAGTTTCCTGCAAAGTAAATACTTTTTTCAGTTGCATCAACAACATCGCATAAAATTGTGATACTTTTATCTTTGCAATATGGCTCTATAAAAAATTGCGATAAATCTGGTTTTAATAAAATATCTGAATTATCAATATTATTCCAACCTTTAATTGAAGATCCGTCGATCGTCACCCCATTTGTTAAAGTTTTTTTATCGATGCTGTCAAATATTCTACTGATTTGTTTTTGCTCTCCAAATAAACCGGAAAAACGAAAGTTAACAAATAAAATTTTATTTTCTTGGACGAATTGTATGAAATTTTCAACCATAATTCAAAGCATTAAATAATTAATAATTGTTATTCATCGTACATGCGAATAAAAATTATCCTACTTTATTAAACTATTTTTGTAAATTGTTAAAAATCTCCTACCTTGAATTTTTCAATTTATTCTCTATATTCAAAATATATTCAGAAAATTTAAAAATGAAATTATCGCAATACTTTTGGTACGATTTTAAAGATATAAAAGATGATGAAGGCATTGTATCTTATAATTATTCGCTTCGTGGTGGATTTATCAAAAAATTAGTTTCTGGAATTTATCTTTGGAACCCAGCTGGGCTTAGAGTTTTGAAAAAAATTGAACAAATCGTTCGTGAAGAAATGGATGAATCTGGGGCACAAGAGTGCCTTTTATCATGCATTCAGCCAGCAGAATTATGGGTACAATCAGGAAGATACGAGGATTATGGTGAAGAGATGTTGAGAATTCAAGATCGCCATAAAAAACAAATGCTTTTTGGTCCAACGCATGAAGAAGTGATGACGAATTTATTCTCTCATTATGTCAAAAGTTACAAGGGTTTGCCGTTAAATTTATATCAAATTCAATGGAAATTTCGTGATGAGAGGCGACCAAGATTTGGTTTGATGCGCGGTCGTGAGTTTCTTATGAAGGATGCATATAGCTTTGATATTGACCACGAAGGAGCTGTGAAAAGTTATAATGATATGTATAAGGCGTATTTTAAAATTTTCAAAAGATTAAATTTGCAAGCGATAGCTGTGAGAGCTGATACGGGGCCTATTGGTGGTGACTTGAGTCATGAATTTCAAGTTTTCGCAAAAAATGGAGAAAGTACAACATATTATGATCAAAAATTGGTTGACTATATCAATCAAGAGAATTTTGATATCGATATCGCTAAAAGTTTTTATGCTATGGCTGATGATATGCATGATGAGTCGAAAGTTCCAAGTGGAGTTGAAGTGAAATCAAGCAAAGCTATCGAAATCGGTCATTTATTCAATTTCGATACAAAATATTCTGTTCCGTTAAAAGCGAACGTTCAACATAAAGATGGTTCAAATTTGCCTGTTTATATGGGCTCATATGGTATCGGAGTATCCAGATTATTTGCAGCGATTATTGAAGCATCGCATGATGAACGGGGTATAATTTGGCCAGAATCAGTTGCACCTTTTAAATATGCGATTTTAGATGGCATCGGATTAATCAAAAATGATGATTCTTTTTATCAAAAATTAAAAGAAAAGAATATAGATTTTATATATGACGACAAGGATGATAATTTGTCTGAAAAGTTTAGAAAATGGGATTTATTCGGAATTCCATATCAAATTATTATAGGGAATAAGTATAAAAATGAAGGTTTGATTGAGATAAAATCAAGAAAAACAGGAGAAGGAAAATTGATGACTCTTGGCGATTTTATTCAAAGTGCGAGCTGAGGATTTATACACTTTCGCCGTAAAACACAATCGTCTTTAGCGGTTGTGATGTAAGGCGTCTTTTCTATCCTTGAGTTTCAATATATTTTCTAATAGTTTCTGGATTTGCTTCTCCGATTGATGAAGTATCCGTCAGACCAAA
>CAIPFW010000247.1 GCA_903864455.1 uncultured Anaplasmataceae bacterium
TCTATAATAAAAATAAAATAAAATAAAATTAATGAATTTAATTGATATTATAAAAAATAAGGCAAGGGAGCAGATTGTAGAAATTACAAAAGCTCCACCAAGTGACTTCGTTTCAGAAAAAATCTTACTTGGAGCGCTTCTTTATTCAGCTTCAATGGGAAATCGAGAGCTGGAAAAAGTCATTGGTCGTATAGAAAATGTAATCTCCGCTCAAGATTTTCAAAAACATCTTTATACAAAAGTTCATATTCGAATATATGAGCTTATTTTTCTCAATTATGAAAAGGGTAGGCCGATTTCAACGCAAAGTCTCGCTCCATCCTTATCGAAGGAAGTATATTTTCAAGATGATATTGCGATGGCAAAAAATCACCTCGATAAGTTGATTCATGAAGCTGGGCTGATAAATCAAGTTGAGGAATTGACACAAAGAATCGTTGATTTGTCGATTAAAAGGAGAATAATCGAATTATCTCTAGAGACTGCGGATAGTGTGATGCGAGATGAAAAACTTTTGCATTATTCAGATTATATCAATGAAGTTGAGAAAAATCTCGCAAGTCTTGTTATTCATGGGGAATACAATCGTGATTCCGTAACTCTATCTTCATTAGTAAATTCTGTTTCAGAGAAGATAAGATTGAACATGGAAAATCCAAATGAATTAAAGGGGCTGGATACAGGTTTCACTCAGTTGAATAATTTGACAGGTGGCTTTCAAAACAGCGATTTAATTATTCTGGCTGCTCGCCCTGCAATGGGTAAAACTGCATTGGCGTTATGTTTAGCAATGAATATTGCGGAATACCTTCGAAGCTCTTCATCAGAAGAAAAAAAAGGCTCCGTGGGTTTTATTTCTTTGGAGATGTCGGCAGAACAACTCACCTCACGTTTAATTTCTGTGAAATCTAGAGTCAATTCTCAAAAAATTACGAGAGGTGGTATCGACCAAAATGAATACGAGAATATCGTCAGGGCATGCAACCAGCTTTGCACACTTGACTTCACAATTGATGATAATGCGGCTCTTACAATCAGCGGTTTAAAAAGCAAAGCTCGCAAAATGGCTGTAAAAAATAATCTAAAAGTGTTGTTTGTCGATTATTTGCAATTACTTCATGGGGATAAAAAAAATAGTAACAATCGAGTTGAAGAGGTGAGTGAAATTTCAAAAGGGTTAAAGGAGATTGCAAAAGAGCTGAATATTCCTGTGATTGCATTGTCCCAGCTTTCCAGAAAACTTGAGGATAGAGAGGATAAAGTGCCAAAATTATCAGATTTACGTGAATCTGGGTCGATTGAGCAAGATGCAGACATTGTAATCTTTCTGTATCGAGAAGAATATTATTTGAAATCAAAAAATCCAACAAAAAATGAGGATGGAATTGCATACAATCCATCAAATGTTGTGGCATCTTTAACTTCGGATGGCGAATATGACGATTATGATAACAAAAATGTTGCTGTGATAAATATTGATAAAGATATTGAAAAAATAGAACAATGGCAAAAGGCGATGGAGTCCTGCGCTGGTAAGGCAAAATTATATATTGAAAAACATAGATCTGGTCCAACAGGCGATATATTCTTGAGATTCGATGCATCTACAACGACTTTTATAGATCAGGAAAAATACTCCGAAGAAAATTTTTTCAATGATGATAATGGCTTTGGTTGATTTTTTTTATTGTAAAAATATTTTAATTTATTTAATATATTGAAATAAAATATGTAAAAAAATTAGAA
>CAIPFW010000248.1 GCA_903864455.1 uncultured Anaplasmataceae bacterium
GAATTTAAATCTTTTTAAAAACTAACGAGGCATTTGTCCCACCAAATCCAAAGCTATTTGACATCGCTATTCGAATATTTTTTTTCTCCATTGCATTTGGAGTGAGATTAAACACATCAGTAACTTTTTTAGCAATCTCATTTTCATTCGTTTCATCATCTTTAAATTCATCAGGATCATCAAGATTGATGGTCGGTGGAATTTCACCTCTATCCATCGACATTAAAGAAAAAATTGCTTCAACTGCACCAGCTGCACCAAGTAAATGACCAATCATCGATTTCGTAGAAGAAATCGACAATGTTTTTAAAGCATTTAAATCTGCGTTAAAAAGCCTTCGTATCGCCCTCAGCTCAATCAAATCACCGAGCGGAGTTGAAGTTCCATGTGCATTAATATAATCAATTTCTGTGATATCAATCCCACCACTTTTCAATGCCATTTTCATAGCTCGCATACCACCATCCCCTTCAGGATGTGGTGCAGACATATGATAAGCATCACCTGATGTGCCGATACCAACAACCTCACCATAAATCTTTGCACCACGTCTCATTGCATGCTCGTATTCCTCTAAAACCAAAACTCCTGCTCCTTCACCCATAATAAATCCGTCACGCCCTTTATCCCAAGGCCTAGAAGCTTTTTCAGGTGCATCGTTTCGTTTTGATAAAGCTTTCATCACATCAAAACCAGCCATAGCCGTCTCACAAATCGTGGCCTCAGAACCGCCTGCAAGCATTATCGTTGCGGATCCTGTAGCAATCAATCTTGCCGCATCTGCAATCGCATGAGCGCCTGTAGCACAAGCAGTGACAGCTGATTGGTTAGGTCCTTTGAAACCAAATTTTGTTGACACGAAACCAGATATTGAGTTTATTAACGAACCTACTATGAAGAACGGGTCTCTGAGTGGATTTCTTACAATTCCTTTTTCTTTGTTGCGCGCTTTCTCATTCAGAATTTCAAGAACCGTCCTTTCAATCAAGGGTAACCCGCCTATTCCAGACCCTATTATCACCCCTGATGATTCAATTAATTCTTCGTAACCTTCATAATATTTTTTTGCGCAGTTTATCGCCTCATGATCTTTTTTTCTTTTCCAAAAGTAGTGCGTGAGACCAGAATGATTCATAGCCTGAGTCGCAGCGACAACGCCAAATTGAATGAATTTATCATATCGTTTTTGATCTTTTGGATCTAGATATTTGTTTAAATCGATCTCCCCGTCATTCTCTCCGAGTCTAATTTCACCAGCTATTTGGGCTCCAAGCATTGAAGCATCAAAGCCTTCGATTCTACGAATCGCCGACTCTCCGTTGATTAGTTTATTCCAAACGTAATCCAAATCATCGCCGAAAGCTGTCGCCAAACCCATTCCTGTTACAACGACTCTTTTCGTTAGATTTTTTATCATTTTATAAAATATAAAATATTTTACTTAAAATGATAACAAAAAAATGATTTTTGAAAAGATGATTTTTAACCCATTGCATTTTCTTAAATTTCTTGATAAATAATTATTTATCAAGAAATTTCTTCTTCTAAATGACTCTTACATTCAATAAACTTTCTAAAACTCCTAAAATCTTCATCAAC
>CAIPFW010000249.1 GCA_903864455.1 uncultured Anaplasmataceae bacterium
TGAAGCCTACTGGAGGTTGCTGAAGGTAACTGGAGTCTTGTGGAGGTTGCTGAAGGAAACAGAAGCCTACTGGAGGTTGCTGAAGGTAACTGGAGTCTACTGGAGGTTGCTGAAGGGAACTGGAGTCTACTGGAGGTTGCTGAAGTGAACTGAAGACTACTAGATGTTGCTGAAGGTAACTGAAGCCTACTGGAGGTTTTATTTTTAATTATCAAGTATAAAAACATTTTAGCTCCTTATAATTCATTTTAAATGTATGTCTAAATCGCTCCGCTCAATGAAGCTGTATGCAATTTTATCTCACTAATCTCCTCAACAAAGTCATATAACCCATTGCGTTTGTTTTATATTTAAAACTAAACCCATTGCATTTCCTTAAAAATCTTCATCAACTTAACAGGACTCAATATCAATCAATTCAATAAATTGGAATTAATAGAGGGTGAAGACTGGTTCTAAAATTAATTTTAAAAATAATAAAAATATGTGCGATATATGTACTTTTTAATAACATTCAATCCTACTTATTACTTCACTTTCAGAAACGCTAGCTTGATTTATCGCCGAATTACTCGCGATATGATCAGTTAAATCATTAAAAATATTCTCACTATGCCCCTTTACCCAATGCCAAGATGGCTTGATTAAAAAGTTTAATTTGTCCAATTCTATCCATAAACCTTGATTTTTCACTGGTGTTCGTGCGGCCGTCCTCCAATTATTTTTTTTCCAATTGTGAATCCAATCATTGATGCCATTTTTAACATATTGACTATCGACATGAACCTCTATTAAAAATTCATTTTTGTATGCATCTTGAGTATCGAAATTAAAACTCTGAATAAATAATTCGAGTCCAGCAATCGCGCCACTCAACTCCATTTGATTGTTCGTAGTATTTGAACTATGACCGGATGTAAAAAAAAAATTCTCATTTAATTTAAAATCATTTTTGATGAATGAAGTATTTTGAATATTGAGATTACTGATATTCTGAACCTCTAAAAGATTGCGATAAATTAAAATTGCACCATATCCACCATCGCTTCCACCTACTGCACCATTTTTGAGACAAGATCCATCGGTATATATTGTAATGTGTTTGCTTTTTGACAGCATTTTATTTTTTTAATTTTTTATATAAAAATTATAACAAGAATACTGCGAGTTAAACTGAAATAAAATTGTTATAATGCATAAAATATATTCATAAAAAATGATACATTTACATATTAAATTGAAAAAATTCGCTGTGATTTTTTTGTTTCTATTCGTTACTTTCTTTCAAAAGAGTAGTTATTGCGATGATAATGATTCAATTAATGAAAAAATTTTAAGAATCGGTTTGGAGCCAATTCTACAAAATCTTTTCAATAAATTTAGCGATAATTTTTATCACCAAATTAGCTATATTAAAATTAATAATTTTAATGAGCGATATAATACGATTCGAAAGATATGTCAAAGTGACGATATTCCATTTTTAATCGTTACAAATCCCTTGAGCGATTATGAAAAAATGCTTTGTAAAAATTACAACGAAGAACTGCTTGAGGAGAAAATAGGTTATTTTGCATTTATTTTTATCACGAGCAACAAAGAAGACAGAGTTGACCTCACTTCATCAACAATTTTCAAAGGATTGTCTACTCACAGTATGAAGAATTTTAACAATTCGAACGAGCAATATAAATCTTGGCACGAAATCAATAAAAGTTTTCCGAAGTCTGATATTAAAATTTATGGTCCATTTGCTGAAAGCCAAGAGTTTGAGTTTTTATCCAACATTTTTATAAAAAATAATTGCATGGCGAATGCATATAATCAAGAAAAATTCCCAGATTTCTTAAAATTACGAAAACTTTGCCAAGAAATAAAAAAAGATGGCTCTTATATCGGTGATAGTGTAGATGCGAGATTGACTATTGAAAAAGTTTTTGCCGAAAAAAGCTCTTATGGAATTGTTTCATATGATATATACGAAAAGCATAAGGATTCTTTTGTTTATAAAAATTTTGATGGAGTTGAGCCTTCGAGACAAAATATCTTGAATGATAAATATCCGCTCTCTTATCCTATTTTGATTTATTATAAAAAAAGCGTTTTGAGTTCAAGTAAACTCGCAAAAGATTTTTTTCAGGAAATTAAAAATAAAAACACAATAGGTCAAGACGGATTATTGGCGAATTATGGATTGGTATCTATCCAGAAGTAATGAAATTTTGACCTTGATTTTCTCCATTGAGCGACTCTACAATAAGCGAATAGTTCAAATATGAATGCTCTTTTGCCATATCTTCTTTTGCTTTAGATTTATCTGAATGTGATATTAAGCTATCACTACATTCGGATGATGATTTTTCATCAACTGTTGATGAAGTCTCCTTAGGATATTCTATTGAATGCAAATGAATATTTTGCTTCTTGAGATATTCTTGATTTTCTTTTGTGAGCGCGGTATGCATTGCGGAATCTTTATTGATTATATTATCACCTTTCACATAAATTACATCCTTTCTTTGCACGGGTAGATTTTCGTCCAAATATGCATCTTTTGCATCTACATGATACCCTAACGATACTATCCAAAATAAAGCAAGTATAATTTTTTTAAAAATCTTGCATACAAAAAAGTTACGGATTTTTGTTTTTTTATCGTCGCCGGCTTTTTCATCAAAACGGCTACTGCAAGTTTTATAGCTTTTATCAAACGAATTGTAATTGATGATTGAAGCAAATTTTTTACCTTTTTCTAAAATTCCATTATTTGAAAAACGTTTAATTGTACGAGCTGATATACCTCCACCTGCAGAATGACTAAAAAAAGAAATATTTTCTGCTTTATATCCCTGATTTTCTCCTGCTTCATCCCTCTGAATTAACAACTGTTTTAAAGTTGTTTCGCAATGACCTATGGCGCCATCATAACCAAAACATTTATTCAAAATTCGACGAATCTTTTTTATGAAAAAATTAAAGAATCGCTTTATTTTATATCGACTCTCTTTGCAACATCCATCTCCTTTATCGTTATAACAAAATATACCCTCCATAGAAAAAGAATATTTTGGATACTTGATAAACAAAATCTCATCAAAATTAAATTCCTGCGTCTCGAAAAGATCTTTAGCTCTTCCTAAGATAGAATAATCATAATCAGAATTTAACCCATTAAACATTATTAATACTTTTCTGTCTTTGTTTTCTTTTTTATGTAATGATTCCTTGTAAAAAGACGAGTAACGATTATCATGATTGATTATTATTTTTTCGTTTAATGAAGTCGTAAAAGAATTTTCTTTCTCCCCATCTATATTCCTATCTCTAATTTCATGCTCTGCATTATGAATTAAGATCAATCTATATACAATTCTATTCAAAACAAGAAATAATAAAATTGATACAAAAATAATAATGAGTAAAGTTCCTAGTGTGATTTTAGATACCCGAGAATTTATTACTTTGTTTAATTTGTCCAATATTTTATTACTCATAAGAAAATTTATAATTTTATTAATTCTTAATTAGAATAAATTAATAAGATTGAAAAGTCAAATTTATAAACTATTATACTTTTATAAATATAAATTTACAAAATTAATGAAAAAAGCAATGCTTTTAGTCATCTAAAATTAAAACCTATAATAAACCCATTGCGTTTGTTTTATATTTAAAATTCAGCAA
>CAIPFW010000250.1 GCA_903864455.1 uncultured Anaplasmataceae bacterium
TGAAAGTCGTAAATATCATCTCTTTCAATAAAAACTTTGCTGAGGAAAGCACAAAAACCAAAACTTCAGGTGAAGAGCATGCAAAAGCTGACAAAGATGTTAAATCGATGCATTCAGCAAACAATGCTAAATTTTATGTTTTTGGTGCTTTGTTAGTCGCTGATACTGTTGGTGCGATAGCTTTGATGGTTCTTTTAGCGGAGAAAAAAATTGAATTTTCGCTTCTGATTCCCGTTCTCACCATCGCAATCATCACAATAGGAAGAATTTGTCTTGCGTTGATGACCAAATATGCCGGACAAAACATTATGATTGAAGATGCAAGACCTGAGTTGTTTTCAAAAAAAATAGAAGAGTCGACCATCACATTCGAATAATATAAAAATATTCACATATCGTGCATCAAAAATTGATTTATTAATCAATGATGTGCGTTTTGTGATTCCCGCATGATTTTTCAGAACGTAATATAAAAATATACTTTTTTAAGGTTTTTTTATGTCGAACGTTACTATTACTCTTCCTGCAACTCTTCAAGATTCCGGTGATGGGAAGCACAATCTCACAGATTTTCAAAATTATATTATCGACCTCGATATAAACAATGATATCGTAGGAATATATTATTGTTCAAATGGAATATTGCTTGATGATAAAAAGCATGTTACAACTGACGAATGTGGAAAAATCAATCTTAATAATGCGACTTTTGGTGATATAGATATATCATACTGCATTCCGTATCCTGAAGATGATTATGATTGTTATTGCAATCCAAAAAATCCAAGCCTCGTAGATATTGAGAATCCAATGATACGAATTATGCAAACCGATTCAGATAAATCATTTGTTATTACTACTATTGATAGCGAAGATAACACGCTACAAACACTTACATACTCTTCATCTGCAAATGTTGATGCAATTTATAGCTTGGGTGGACTTCTTTATACTCAAATATAGTATTCACCAATATACTCACAATCACACTCTCTTTGATTTTTGTAATAAATTATTAAATAATAATCGAGAGAAAATAACGTCCTCTTTTGAAAACTCCTGAGGGCAACGATTGATGTTTGCAACTAATTCTGGATGCCCTTCAATCAAAATATTATGATGCTCATCCTCGACTATATAAACAATATTATCTTGAGACAAACCAACGATTTTAAAGTTTTTTTGTTTTAATTTTTCAAGATTATGAGGCGAATTATCTACCGCATGAAAATGAGCAAAAGCTACATGAGCGATGAGTGAATTATCATTGCTTCTCTGATATTTTATTTTATATTTTTTTTCCGATTGAATCATGAGGCTCCCTAGATAACTTTCTTGAATTATGCGAACCTCATTCAACGGCGAACCGCATGATCTAAATTGCTTTTTATCGTAAAAAAAACGCTCTTCATTCGAATTTAAATATTTTGCACCACTTTGATATTCTTTGCTTTCTCGTTTCAATATATTTTTTAATGAATTCAGTTTTATATCATTAAAATATAGAATTCCCTGCATACCGCCACATATTGCAAAAACTCGAATTTCTTTTCTTTGAATCATTTTTGTCAAAACTTTTGTAAAAAAGAATCTTTCTCGTGGTTCTGGATGAAATGGTGGCTCATTATAATTATAATCATCTCCGCCGATAATTAATTTTCGAATATGGTTTTTTTTGAAAAATTTTTTTAATGTATTGTAAATTTCTTTTTCTTTTGTAGCATCATCTGCGTCTTTTAACAAATTCCAATTCACCATATTCAGATAATTTAAAATAATTGGCTTATCATTAAAACTTTCTATCACTTCTTCGATATTATGCCGGAAGATTTGCTCTTCATCATTTTTTTCTAATTGTTTTAAAAATGCTATATTTTCAGCAAATGAACTTTGAAAGAAGAATAAGAACAAAAAGAATAGCAATTTATAACTCATGGTTTATGATTGCGACTATTAATTATCAATAATATCACAAAA
>CAIPFW010000251.1 GCA_903864455.1 uncultured Anaplasmataceae bacterium
GATAAAATAAAAAAAAATTAATCATTAATTATAAAATGAATTTTTCTGAAAAAAACGACCATTCTTTCATTCTTGAGAAGATATTGAAAGTTGCGAATTTAGCTTCGAATGTTTTGATGAAGGATTTCTTAATTCTTCAGAAAGATAAAGTTTTTTATAAAGAGAATAATACTGAGATTGTTACGCAGATCGATCTCGATATACACGATTTGACGATAAATTTCTTAAAAGAGTTTTTTCCAAAAGCAAAATTTATCAGCGAGGAGAATTCCGACAATCATCAAAATGAGGAATTTGATAAAATCATTGAAGAACTCGTTTTCATCATCGACCCAATTGACGGAACATCAAATTATATTTACGGCCTGGATCAATTCTGTTTTTCTTTGGGAGTTATGTCTTTTGGAGAGCTGATCGGTGGCGTTGTGATTTCACCCATAACGAAAGAAACTTTTTATGGCATGAAGAATTGCGGTGCTTTTTATAAAAAAGATGAAATTATCACACTCATAGATGATATATATGATCATTTAATTACAAAAAATCATAAATATTTAATTGGTACAACCTATCCTTGTATTAATTTAATTTATGATAAATTGTCAAAGAAAATCTCAGTAAGAATTTTAGGTTCGGTAGCAATGACGATTTGCTATGCTCTGATAGGAAAGTTCGATGGATTTGTTTCAAATAGTGCCAAGATTTGGGATATCGCAGGGGCGATTGGAGTGAGCTCGAATATGAAAAAATTCAATTTATTTATGAAATATGATTCAGAGAAAGATAAATACGTCATGGCGATTCATAGAATTCCTGATCAACTTGAAATTTTAAAAAATATTTTACAATAAAGTTTAAAATTTTACATCCAATTGTGGTAAATATAATCCCATGAAATTAAACTGAATTTTCGCTGATTTTACAGGTTTGGTTATTGTTTGAATGATTGAATCTACGATGATTTCTTTTTTTATACTCTCATCTTCTAATTTATTAATAATATATTCTCTATCTAACTTTTGAATATTTTCAGTGGATTCACTTTCATTATGAATTGTGCGATCTGAAATATTTAGTTTTATCGTGATCATATATTCCAAATCTTTTCCTACAAAAGATAATTGAGCTGTACCAGTTTTCTGAGCTTTGAAGAAATCTGGATTAATATCTGGATTAATATCTTGATTAATATCTGCAATATACACATTGAGTTTATTGCTTTTTATGAATTCTGCAAACTGTTTCGGGTCTAAATCAAACGGGCAAAATCTACCATTTATATCATGGTCAATAGATTCTTTAAGAAAGGACGTAGTTGTTGTTTTTTCATCCACTCTTTCTCTCAAAAAAATTTTATTTGCTTGATATTGCTGATCATGTGTAAACAAATGACAGCCATAAACATACATTGACAATAGAATATTCGCAATATTATCGAGCAAATGACAGAAACGAATTGTCTTTTTTTGTGAGATATCCGTTATAGATTTTCCTTCGTTGTGTAATTTTTTTGCATAATTATATCCAATAATTTTTGATAAAGATGAGCAGATAATTGCGACAATCATTCCAATTGCGAATATACCACAATATATAGAACTCAAAATCATAGCATTTTTATCGCTTATTTTTTTAAAAAATATCAAAGAAGCAAGAGCGATTCCCGAGATTCCAAAAGATAATCCTAGAAATACTTGAAAAAAAGATAATTTAATATTGAGTGATTTATTTTGTTTTCTATTTTGAACAGTCGAAACAAAACATATAATATTAATTGTTGTTAACATGGCCCCAAAAATCATCAAGGCCAGACAAAACAATTCTTTTTGTGAAAGAATGAGCTTTGGTTTTATCAAAATCGCCATTGATTTATGTTGTTATCTTGGAAAGTCTTTTTCAATTCAAGAATATCA
>CAIPFW010000252.1 GCA_903864455.1 uncultured Anaplasmataceae bacterium
AATAATATTAAAGAATTAATAAATATATTAAATTCTTTTATTGATAAGAGTTCAAACCTATCTATTACAGATATCTCAAAAGATGCTGATGGGAAATATAAAATTACTATTTTAGATAACACAGCAACGTTGGGTGGATTTTTGAATTATTTTTCTGGTAATCAAAAATCAAATATCGTGAATGATGAATCTATAAAGCAGTTCGTCGAAAATAAAACAGCCAGTGGCGAGTATAAAAATATTGATGGAAGAAAGAGCAAAGACCGAAAGAACGGAATCAAAAGGGTATTAAATAAAATATTAGGAGACGGTAAACAAACTACTTTCGAAATGACAAAAGATGATATGGAAGATCTTTATACAAACTTGTTACTCATTAAGGATATTGAGGTTGTATCAGATAACATTAAATTAGTTAAAGACCCAAAAAACCAAAGAAGAGGTAGTGTCACTTCTTTGGATAGCCTTGGGAAGTTTGGTGAACTTGAATAGCAATCAAAGATAAGTAATAATCAAATTATATCAGTCTCTTTTTTAACAACGACTCTCTTTGTCGTTGTTTTTGTTGACTTATCGTAATACGGATTACGACTTGAACCAAATTCAATTCGAATTGGTATACCCTCCATTCCAAAATCACGTCTAAATTTATTAATGATATAACGCTTATAAGTCTCATCCATATCATCAGGTCGATTTACAGAAACAAAAAATCTTGGTGGGCGAATGTCATACTGCGTTATAAATTTAATCTTTATTGATCTTTTATTTGATGAAAGTTTGTGCTCGTGCTCATCAAGAACGGCGTGAATCCAACGATTTAATTTACCCGTTGTGATACGTTTTTTCCAATTATTATAAACTTCAATAATTTCCGGAAAAATCTTTTCACAATTAAAACCCTCTTTCGCAGAAATCGTAAGCAAATTCGCATGGGCAAGATATTTTTTTGTAACACTATCTATATCCTCCAGCAAATCATTTTTATTTTTAACTTGATCCCACTTATTAATTAATATAATCAACGCACGCCCTTCATCAAGAACATGTTGTCCAATCATAAGGTCCTGCTTTTCAAGACCTATTGTCCCATCTATCAACAAAAGGGCAACATTTGCGAATTGAATCGAAATCATCGTGCTATGAATGGACATTTTTTCAATCGCCGTTTTATCATGATCTTTTTTTCGAATCCCCGCTGTATCGGATAATTTTATTGTGTAATCGCCATGCTTCACCTCGACAGATATCGTGTCCCTTGTCGTCCCTGCGATTGGCGAAACGATTGCTCGCTCTTTTTCAAAAAGTCTGTTTAGTAATGTCGATTTACCGACGTTTGGACGACCAACAATTGATAAATTAATAAAAAATTCTCTTTTTCTTTCTTCCTCGCTTTCGTCCTCACCTTCGTCATCATTGGCTTCATCAAGCATTTTAAATATTGCATTTGTTTTTGCGACGATATCTGTGAAGCCGATATTTTGCTCCGTTGAAATAAGTAATGGCTCACCAAAACCCAATTTATAAAATTCACTCGTATCCGTTTCATTGAAGATTTTTTTATCGCATTTGTTGACGATTAAAATCACGGGCAAATCATCACGAGTTTTTCTGAGAAATCTTGCATATTTTATATCGTCGGCCATCATTCCTTCAGACCCATCAACCATGAAGAGGCATATCGAAGCACCTTGAATGGCAAGTGTCGTCTGTCTGTTGCACAATTCTGAAAAAGTCAAATCTTCTGATAAACCTGCAGTGTCGATGAGTTCGCAATCGAAAATATCGCTGAAATCAGCTTTGTAGTCAATCGTCGTTCCCTTTTCTGAATAGACGATAGCCTTGTTATTTGCGATTTTTTTTCTGACAAATTTGTTGAAAAAATTTGATTTGCCGACATTTGGTCTACCGATAATGACGATATTTTTTTTATTAAGCATAAATAAACGAATAAATTAAATTATGATAAAGTTTTTATTTTTTATTATTTTATCAGAATATTCCCCTTTGGATTAAGATTAATTTTATTATCGTATTATCCTATTGAATTGATATGTGGAATGAATGCACCGATTTAAATTACTCTCTAATCTCGCCCTTTTCACTTTTAATTTCCTTGTATTCAATCATTTCATTAATTTTTGGAAAAGCCTTTTGTGATACTTTTTCTAAATATTTTTGCAAAAAGACAAATTGCCCTTCCTGATTCGAATCTGGAAGAATTTTTTGAGTTAAATCGATTAGTTCAATCATTTCTTCGTAAAGCCAATCTTTGTAATATCTCGAAGCATGGACATAATTCTCTTTTTTTCTGGTTTCTTCGAATTCTTTCAATGCTTCGAATTTTGCTTTCAATGCATCAATTATATCGCTCTGCGTACCACCATTTATCGCTTTGAAAATTGGCAGAATTTTATCTTCTAAGATATTTTTCCCTTCGTTAAATCTATCTGGCCCAAGCTCATATTTGTTATGATGAGTGATAGTGAGTTCAATTTTTTCAAATAATTCTTTATGTGTGATTTTTTCTAAATCCAACGCGCATTGATTTTTTATTCCTGTTTTTAATGCATCTGGTAAACTTTTCATAGCAATTGCCAATCTAAAACTACTCATCACAGATTCTATGATTGATTGGTGAGTAGACTTCATATCCTTTCTGCTATAGTTTGGACCATCTGGCTCAATGTTGATAAAGTTTGGAAGATTTTCTTTACTTGCATTATTTTTTTCTTGATGCACAAAAAACATAGCAACTGCAAGGTCTGCGATTCTTTTGTTGCTTAATTTTGCTGTGTCGCCTGCGAAGTAAAAAATATTACTATTACCTAAATTATTTATCAAATAACCAGAAGTAGCGGATTTCTCAGCATCGGATACGCCCCTTCCAGACCAATGATCTGCTGCAACTGCGGTAATTGAGGTTTTTTTGCGATTGTTTTCTAGTTCGATTTGCTCGTACCATTTTAATTCTTGCACATTTTTAAATCCCATTTTTGTGAAAAGTTTTTTATCTCCCTCTGGAACGATAATCATGGGCTGTTTTGTTAATTTTTTAGCGAACATTTTTAATGTTTTTGCATCAACGTGATCTCGATGATTATGAGATATAACAATCACATCTAAGTCAATCGCATTCCAAGTTTCCTTGTTTTCCCATAGAGGATCTGTTTCTGTTTGCGATCTATATAAAGGCCATTGTAGATTGTTAAAAACAGGATCGGTTAAAATTTTAAATCCATTGCTTTTGATTAAATTCGTCGCATGGCCGATATTTACAATAGAATCTTCTGTATCTTCAATATAACTTTGAATTTTTCGATCATCTATTTTTTGAAAAATTTTATCATTCTTGTCTTTATCTTTTTTATCTTCACCTTTTGAAAAATAAAGATGTTTTTTTAATCCAAAGCTCCTTAAAAATTTTTTAATCATCGTTTCGAGGAATATCAAAAGAGCTTCTATGCTGTGATTTTTTTTCTCATCTTTATCTGTGCAGGTATATTTTTTGCTAAATTTGGTTTTTATAATTTCTTGCTGAGAAAATCCATGATTAACCACTTTTATAGGTTTGTTTAGAACTTTTATTTCTTTCTCTCCATTCATATATCAATGCATATTTATTAAAATATTATACCATACGAGAAGAAAATTAAAAAATAATAAACCCATTGCATTTTCTTAAATTTCTTGATAAA
>CAIPFW010000253.1 GCA_903864455.1 uncultured Anaplasmataceae bacterium
AATAATATGCTTGACTATCAATGGAAAACATATCATATAGGACAAAATTATACAAACGGTTCACCTACTTGTTATAGTGCGAATGGAAGCGTAACGGAAACTGTATATTCAGCATTCTTACCATATCAAACAGTAGACGGTCGATGGTGGATGAGAATGGCAATCAGTCTCAAACACGTTACACAAAACGGCATTTATTTTGCTTTTGATGGATTTCAACCATTACATTCTGGTATTACACAAAATGGTGGTGGATCCTGTAATATTTATTATGAATCTGCAGGAGGTTTCGCTTATCCTGGAGTTGGGCCGAGCGGAGCTTTTAATGGCAATAACTATACATATTTTTTTGTATCATATATACAAAATCAAAATCATGAATAGCGAAAAAATAACTCAATGATTACGAAAGAAATTTTTTTTGAAAATATCAAATCTCTCAAAAAACATATAATTTATAGCGTCATATTTTTTATTATTGTTTTTGTTATCAATTTTATTTTTGCGAATCATTTTATCGATTATTTTACTTCGCCGCTTCTCGAACTCATTCAAAAGGATAAAGTGAAGCTGATTTATACAAATATCGTCGAGCCATTTGGAATACGAATGAATCTTTCTATGGTTGGTGCGATATTTTTTTCATTGCCATTTTTCATTTGGCAAATTTATCTTTTCATATCCCCCGGTTTATACAAAAATGAAAAAAAAATCATCACTCCTTATCTTCTTTTTTCACCAATTTTATTTATTTTCGGTGCTTTTTTTGTATATTATTTCATATTTCCAAATGCGTGGAATTTTTTTGTTCAATTTTCATATACAGATAATTCGAGCAACTCAACGCCAATAGAAATGATGATAGTTATCAGCGATTATTTGAATTTATGCATCAAAATGATGATTATTTTTGGCTTAGCTTTTCAGTTGCCTGTTGTGATAAATTTATTATTAAGATTTGAGATAATCACCATTCATTCGCTCAAAAAAGCAA
The DNA here is from genome assembly GCA_903864455.1 of uncultured Anaplasmataceae bacterium. Lineage (GTDB taxonomy): Bacteria > Pseudomonadota > Alphaproteobacteria > Rickettsiales > CAIPFW01 > CAIPFW01. The sequence goes on from CAIPFW010000253.1 coordinate 995, forward strand.
GAAAATTTGTAATCGTTGCGATTTTTATTGTATCCGCTGTTCTTACACCGCCAGATATTTTTAGTCAAATCGCCTTGGCAATACCATTGATACTACTTTATGAATCTTCGATTTTAATGAAAAGAATTTTTTAATATTTGAATAAGAAATTTAATTTTGATAAAAAATTTGTATCAATAATTTATTTTTGCTAATATTTAAATATTATTGTCTTTTTAAATAAAAATATGGATCGAAGTAATATAAAAAAATATATCGAAGAAAACTATGTGAGAGATTTAAATGAAAATCCACTTGAGCTTTTTCCAACAAAAGATAATTCAAATTCAAAAGATAAATATTTATTAGATTTGGCGAAGGAAAAATCAAAATCGGTTGTGAATCTTATCTTAACAAGAGCAGGAACCGGATTTATTATAGCGGAAACAGAAGAAAATCTTTATTTGGTTACGAATTTTCATCTTTTAGAAAGAAATATCGGGACTAAGGAGAAGCCAAATTTTGAATTCCACAAATTTATATCGAATATTATATTCCAAGATTGCGATGTAAAATTTGACATCAATGCTTTAGCTAAATATTTCGAAAGAGGTGAAAAAAATATATTTTACGCCATTCAAAATATTGATATTGCGATTGTTAGAATTCCAAAATGCACTCTCATTTATCCCGAAAATCATCAATTTGCGATCATGTCTTTTGACTTCGCTGAATTTGTTACTGAAGAAAACAAAGCTTCGAATTTACCAAAAAACCTCCTCACAATGATCATTGGCAATATGTTGAATCTAGATAATGATTGTACTCTATCTTTTGGAAACAATATGGACCTTGAATGTTCTATAACACCAAACAATTCATCTTTAGGATACCAAAGATCATTGATTGCAGAGCAAATTGTATATGAAGGGAATTCTGGATCACCTATCATGAATATCAAAGGGAATGCAATTGGTATATGTGCAAATAAGTCTGATAAGATCTTTGATAAAAATAATAATGTACTTGTTCAGAAAGATCTTTGCGGATTTTTGCCTTCATCAATTATATTATTCGTTATTGTTCATTTACAAACAAAAGGACTTCTCAAAGAAGATATAAAATTGAAATTCAACGATTCAAAAGAATGGAATGATTTTATAGAAAGGTGCTGGATGTCAAAAAACGATCCATTTTCAGTTCATATTCTTAGAAATTATGATAAAGAGAGATATTCCAAATATTGGAAAGATTACTGTGATGAAATGGATGAAATAAGTGACTTAATGATGTCGATGCGAAATCACAAAGCAGAAAAATGCGATGTTTCAAAACAACAGAAAAATAATGATGAGGAAGGAAATATAGAAATATATGCAAAGCAGTTAGTGGATGATGTTATTCAAAAATCAATGCTCGCAATTCAAAATTCTGAGCCGATACAAAATACAAATGAAATAGTAAAATAGAAAATATTTTGTTTATTTTGCTAATGAATGTAAAAAATCGATGATAATCAATCGCAATCAAAAGAAGCGAAGAGATTGAATCATAAAGATTGATTTGTTGCGATTTTTATTCAAAAACATATAATGAAAAAAACGCTAAACAACCCAAGCCATGAATTTATCAAAAAAATACGACCCAACTTTATTCAAAAACCATCCAAATTATGAAAAAATACAAGCTTGTCAATCTTTGCTTGAACTAAAGAATATTTTATATGCAGACAAAAATTTAGAAATAGCGAAGAAAGTTAAAAATCTTGTTTTTTCCGATGGAGACGAAAAGGCAAGTCTTATGATAATTGGCGAAGCCCCAGGAAAAAATGAAGATGAATCTGGTACACCGTTTTGCGGAAAGGCTGGAAATTTATTAAATGAATTTTTAGCAAAAGTGAATTTTGAACGAGAAAAAAATATTTATATTACGAATGTTGTGAATTGGCGACCCGAAGATAACAGGCCGCCATTTGACGATGAGATTGAATATTGCTTGCCATATCTAGAGAAGCATATAGCATTGAAAATGCCGAAAATGATTCTAGCCCTTGGTGCGACAAGTGGGAAAGCTCTATTGATGCAGAAAAAAATTGTTTTAAATGATTTGAGAAAGAAAAACATTGTTTATAAAAATTATTTCTCCCGTCAAGAAATACCGCTCATCATCACTTTTCATCCAGCGTATATTGTACGTCGCACGGATTTAAAGAATGATTTTCTCGATGATTTGAAATTTATGGAGCAACAATTTCGTCATGTTTTAAAAAAGGTTCATGAATGCGTTTAACTTATTTTTTTAGAGCGAACGAGGATTTTGAAAAATATTTGACTGAGAAAAAATTAGACTCTTTATTCAATAAAAATGAACCATTATTTGAATATCAATTGTTAAAATTTGATATAGAGAGCGATTATGATATTTTAATCATCACGAGTCGCATGGCGATAAAATCTTTGATTCAAAATAATGCAATCGACAAGAATGTCTCGATTATTCTCGTTGGTCAAAAATCTGCAAAACTACTCAAAGAAAATGATTTTCACAATATAAAGTATGTCGCAGAAAATGTTGAAGAATTGATGAATTTTATTGAAGTGAATG
>CAIPFW010000254.1 GCA_903864455.1 uncultured Anaplasmataceae bacterium
ATTATGAATTTTACAGATAAAGTAAAAAAACATCCAGTAAAAGCTGTATTTTTTTCATTGTTAATACTTTTAGCTGCATGTATTTTATTTGGTATATTGAGAGAAACTTATTATTATAACAAATATAAAGCTAGAGATGTATCACCAATCGAATACAATAAAACATTCACAAATGAAATTGATCTTGTTTTAACAAAATATATTCTTGAAAAATGTGAAAATAAATTAAACATTAAAGAAGGAATAGAAAAATTAACGAATGAAGAGGTAGGTCTTATCAATGAAATTGGTGCCGCGCTTTGTAATTTTGATAAATTCACGTCAGATGACAAATTAAAAGATAAAATAGTTGCAATTTTAGAAAAGCATAAAGCAGATTCATTAACGCCTTTAAAAAATCAAATTAATTCATTCATTGATGGGAAAAAATTTGATACAAAAGACAATAGATTAGAAAAACAAAAAGTAAAACCATCAAACAAAGAAGATACAAAAGATTTTTCTCGATATCTTCCAATTGAGAAGAAAAATAAAGGCTCTTCTTATGGATTTATTATGAAAAAAACTATTTGTGGTAAAATATCGAATAAAGATGCAAATAAAAAATATCTTGAGAGTAAATATATAAATATTAATTTTTATAAGCAAGATTTTGAAAATGAATATGAGATTGCTTATGGGATAGCGAAAGATACATTTAAAGAGAAGTTGAATTTTGGTTTGTTTTATCTAACAAAGATTACTAGAAATAATCAAATGAAAGAAATGAAAGGTATGAATTTTGATTTACAAAATGCATCAAAAAATGAATATTTAATGTATAAATTATTTAAAATAATAGATCCTGAGAAATATCAAAATTTAAAAGAAAGAAAAATTATTGGAAAAAAAGGAATTATTGTAAAATTAATTCCAACAATAAAAAAGAAATTATCAGAAGCGTCCCCAAAAGAAATGATTCGATGTTTCATTGAGTCGATGATTGTAGAATTGGATGATTTAATAAAAAGTGATAATTATATTTCTACTGATCAAGGTGTTTTAAATATAGATTTTGGTATAAGGTCTGATATAGCGAGGAACAAAATACAACGTTTGATTGAAGTTATATCGAAAGAGAATGGTATAAAATATTTTTTAGAGAATGTGATTGACGATGTTTTTCCTAGAGCATTCAAAGTGATTGATACAAGTAATCAAATGTCAGAAATTATTGATGCGATGAATAATGCAATTGAAAAGATAAAAGATGATGAAATTATCGAAATTTTGAATGATCTTTGTAGTCAAGATAAATATAATGCGATGAAAAAAGTCTGTGATGATTTTTATGAAAATGAAGCTGGAGATAAGTATAAAAAACATCATCCTCATAAACAATCTGATGAATATCTTCAATTAGTAAATGCGTTTGAAGGATCTGGATTTAAGACACAGGCAGTATAGAATCATCTTTTTTTCAATTTATTTTTATACATATCCCTATCTGCTCGAGAAATTAGATCTGCAATCAAATCACTTTCTTGAGTAATCGTGTATCCAACGCTGATTGATAATTCGAGTTTTTTATCCGTAAATAATTGAGAATTTGTTAATTTCGTTATTTTTTCAATCATATTCTCAGTTTTGAAATGCATGTCTTGCGAAGCATCGTCATCTCGCATCACGAGAATACAAAATTCATCACCTCCAAATCTCACAGCGATTGAACTTTTCTCGATGCATTTTTTTAAAATATCTGCAAATTCTTTTAGTATTTGGTCGCCAATAAAATGACCATAAGTATCATTAATTTTCTTAAAATTATCCAAATCAATCATTATAAATCCAATTTGCCTTCGAAAATTGCCAGTTTTTTCAAGATTTTCTAAAAAAACATTCAAATATCTTTTATTAAATAAATCAGTCATTCCATCTTTTACAGCTTGGTTTATCTCGTTTTTTGTGATTCGGTCAAAATCGTCAAAATGTTTTTTATTTTTTAATTGTACAATTGTCTGCCCTAAAAATTCCTTCTCCTCAAGTGGATAGCGAACATAATTATTCACTCCAATATTTATAATATCAGCAGGAAAAATTAAATCCGTATCTTTCTTAATATACAAAATATGAGCGTTTTTTAAATTTTGATTTGCGCGAATCTCAGATTCAAAATAAACCAGCTGATGAATTGAATCCACTCCGCTGATAAAAATCAAATCAAAATCGTATTCGAAAATTTTTGAAAAATCATCATAATAATTTATATATTTTATAAAGGTCACCGACGCAACTTTTTTTTCCAAAAATTTACGCACTTCAAGAAATATTTTTTCATCATTTCCAATAAACGCAATATTGCAATCATTAGTTTCATAAATATGCTGAAAGTTAATTTCATTCAATTTGTTTTGAGCTTTCGCTTCATTTAATTTGAAATAATACTTCATAATAGAAAAAATCTTCGAACGAATCAAATGCTCGTCATGATCCAAGGACAAAATATCGTCAAAATATTTGAAATACTGATTTTCAAGAAACTTATAATCACCATAAAGGAAAAGTGCGATACTGACAAAAAAATTTTTATCGTGATTTTTGAATAAAGACTCAAAATGCATATCATTTTTCGAATTATCGATAATGATTAAATCGGAATTATAGCTCTGCAGTAAAGTTTTTTCATCATATTTTATGAACTCGATTTCGTAAATCTCTTTTGAAAAGTAACTCTGAAATAAATTCTTTTTCTCCTCGCAAGAATTCACAAGCAATATTTTTATCTTTTGATTCATTTAAATTTTCCAACTGATTGATTCGTTGATTCAATTTAAATTATCAAAATAATTTTAAGAATTTGTTATCAAGCAAATATTTTGCTAAATCTCATCCTCTAAAATTTCCGTCTCATCAAACGCTACTTCTGATAAATCCTTATTCAAAGCTTTTGCAAAATCTTCATAAATCGAAAAATTAATCGAATGCAGCGATTCTTCATACTCAGGAATCAAATTTAAGCTCGGCCAAGGCATTTTTTCCTTAATATATTTATATATTGGAAGCAAGAAAGCCGTTTTTTTATCGACACTTTTAAAGAAATGATTCGAATTTTCCGATTTTTCATCAGCATAATAAGATATATTTCTACATTTATCATTTTTTAAGAAAAATTCAAGAATCTGCTCTTCGGGAGTTATTTTGTCATTTTTTGCGTGGACAAAAAGCCCCGGAACCGGACATGGAGCAAAAAATGAAAAGTCGTAAAGTGGCAAAGGAGTTGACAAAAAAATAAAATTATCAATTTCTGGTCGTCTCATAGTAAGATGTGCCGCTATATATGCTCCAAACGAAAAGCCAAACACCCATCGATATTTTGTGAATTGCCGTTGCGTGATGAGCCATTTGAAGGCCGATGCACCATCTAAGAATTCTCCAAAACCATTTTCTATGGTTCCTGCAGAATTACCAACTCCACCAAAATTAATTGTTAAAGCGATAAAACCCATTTTGATAACAAGGTCAAAAACATCTTGTAAAATCTCGTTATACATCGTGCCATTGGCATTGGACTGTGGGTGAAAAAGTAGAATCGTCGGAGCAGCTAAATCCTCTGAGCCAATTCCATAAATCCCCTCAAGAGACCCCCTATCACCTTGTATCGTTACTTGAGTTTTCATCGGAATTTGATGAATCTTCGGATTAAAAATATTACAACCGTTATGCATGATAAAAAAATAATGTTATAGTAAATTCATTATAAAGAATTCTTTACAGATAATCAAATATATAAATAAATCGTTATTTATCGAATATTTGTATTCAATGACACTACTTTAAGTTAATTAAATTGCATCACGTATCAATCTCATCCATCAAATACGAAGAATTTTCAATAAATGCTCTTCGCAATTCAACATTATCACCCATCAAAACCGCAAAAATATTCTCAGTAATTTCAATATCATCAATGTTGACTTGTAATAATTGACGAACTTTTGCATCCATCGTAGTCTCCCAAAGTTGCTCTGGGTTCATCTCACCAAGACCCTTGAATCGTTGAATTGTCAAGCCATCACGATATAATTTTGTAAATTTTTTCGCAAAATCGCTCACATTTTCACATAAAATTTCTTGCGATAATTTTTTGAGTTGAATTTTTATCGCTTCATCTGAGAAATATTGAAATGCGTTTTTATAAGCGTTGCGAATTGTTTCATCGAACAATATCCCCTGAATCTTAATTTTGAAACGATTAATCACATTGTGAATTGTATAATTACATAACAAATTCTCGCCCAAATCGTCAAGAGATATCTCATATTTGTGATGAAATTTTTTTGTTATCAGTTGTGCAATATGAGTTAAATCGTTATCATTCAAACTGTTTAAATTTTTTTCAACTATAAATTTAAAAATAGCTTCAGCAACATCACCATACTCACCTGCAAAAGATTTTGTAGTTGATGTCACAGAATCACAAACACTCACAATTTCTTTGATTGTTTCTATATGAGCAAGCCTTCCGTTTACAAAAACTTTATTATCAATCAAAAAATGCTCGAGCAAAAATTGCTTTAAAACTTCATCATTTTTAATATATTTCTCTTTATTTCCTATTTTTATTTTATATAGAGGGGGTTGCGCGATATATAAATAGCCAAGGTCAATAATCTCACGCATATGACGAAAGAAAAAAGTCAACAATAGCGTTCGAATATGATAGCCATCAACATCGGCGTCAGTCATAATTACAACTTTATGATATCGTAATTTTTCTACATTAAAATTTCTACCAATTCCCGTTCCAAGTGCGGTGATGAGACAACCAATCTCTTGAGACGCAATCATCTTTTCATAATTTACTTTTTCAACGTTGAGAATCTTCCCTCTCAAAGCAAGAATAGCTTGAGTTTTTCTGTCACGCCCTTGTTTCGCCGAACCGCCCGCAGAGTTCCCCTCAACTAAAAATATCTCAGCTTTTGCAGGGTCACGCTCCTGACAATCCGCCAACTTCCCCGGCAATGCTATCGTTTCAAAAAGATTTTTCTCACTTCTCTTGATGTCTCGAGCTTTTTTTGCCGCCTCACGAGCTTGTGCTGCCAACACTACACGAGCAACGATGTTTTTCGCCATGTTCGGATTTGCATCAAGCCATAAAGTTAATTGCTCGTTTACTAAATCCTCAACTGCAGAGCGAACCTCTTTATTAATTAGTACTTCTTTTGTTTGAGAAGAAAATTTCGGGCTATTCACTTTTACGCAAATGATTCCCAGCAAACCTTCACGAACATCCTCATTTATGATCGATGTTTTTTCTTTTTTGTTTCCGTAGTCTTCGATGTATTTTAAAACTGATTTCGAAGCACCATTTCGCAAACCGATGAGATGCGTCCCACCATTTACTTGCTTAATATTATTAGTGAAGCATGTGATTTTCTCCTCTTCCAGTTTTGTGTTACACCATACAATCGCAATGTCTATCACAACATCATCTCTCGTGCCTGCAATTTTGATTGTTGGATGAATTGAAGCGACATGCGAATTGAAGTCATTATTTCCATCATTTAAATTTGTTATCGAGTCTGTAACAAAATCAACAATTCCATTCGGATAATTATATGTTATCGACTCCTCATTCGAACGCTCATCGGTAAAAACAAAAGTCACATTTGGATTTAAAAACGCCGCTTCTTTGATGCGAGTTTTGAAAATATTCGCATTCCATTCTATTTTTCCAAAAATCTCTTCAGATGGATAAAACTTAACCATCGTCCCACGTTTATTTTTTGCATTCTCATTAATCACTTTTACAGGAACTTTTGTAACACCTTTTTCAAAACGAATATAATACTCCTTATGATCACGAAAAATATAAATCTCCATGTAGTCAGAAAGCGCATTTACAACAGACGCACCAACACCATGAAGTCCACCTGTCTTCTCATAACCACCACCTGCCTTATCGCCTTTGAACTTTCCACCCGCATGAAGACTCGTCATCACAGTCTCAACCGTCGAAAGACCTGATTTTTTATGCACCTCAACTGGGATACCACGACCATTATCACTGATTGAAAGCGAATTATCAGAATGAATTGTAAATGTTATAAAGTCGCATTTTGAAGTTGAGTCAATTTGAGCCTCATCGATTGAGTTATCCAAAATCTCATCAGCCATTTTATGAAGCCCAGTTCCATCGTCCGTATTTCCAATATACATTCCAGGGTTTTTTCTCGCCCCTTCTAAACCCTCTAGAACAACTATTTGATCCGCACCATATTCTTCATTTTTTCTTTTTATCGTTTGCGTGAAGTAATTTTTTGTCAAAATCATCTTTTTTTTAATAAATCCTTAAAATATCTCATTATTCTAACAAAAATCATCAAATAGACAAGGAAGAAAAACTTTGAGTGGATTTTACGTTTTTAATAATTCATTAAATTATTCATGATATTATAAATTTGATATTAAACCCATTGCGTTTGTTTTATATTTAAAATTCAAAGAGTGCGTAAAAATAAATTGCATTTCAATGCATCCAGAAAAGAATTGATATTTAATTAAGCAAAAACATCGAATTATCGGATTTTTTATTTAAGGGGAGATGGAATGTCTTCACTACAAACAGCAGGATCGTTTTTCTCGTAAGTAAGATTTACTACTTCATTTTCAGAGCTTTCTTCTCTTCTCTTGCTTTCATTCGCTTTTAATTCGTCGATCATTTCTGTAAAATTTTCTTGAAACTCTTCGTCTGAAGAATCAGTTTTTTCTATCACATCGAAAAAATTTTTTATTATTGAAAAATCCTTTTGAAAATAAAACTTTTCATCAATAGGAAAGAGCACGAGATCTGTTGTATCGTTTTCCTTTATTAATAAGTCATTACTATTGACTAACATATGCCTTTCTAATACATCGTAAAATTTTTTCCTTTCTTCTTTCTCCCCAACGATAGTTATCGTATTGCAAGAACCAAAGGATGAATCCATTCCAACTCCTTTATAAGTCACTTTAATCATAAATTACTATAAAAATAAAATTTTTAATTGATTTGCAAATCATAGAATGAATTCTAAACTAGAATTACAATTTATCAACAGTAAATTTATAAAAAAAATAAATACGTTAAGCAAAAACATCAACCACTTTATTTAAAATTAAAACTTCTTTCCAAAATCATCGATATTCAAAAATTTCGCATTTTTAAAATTTTCTATCTTTTTATTGCTCGTCAATATTACAACTCCGCCACTCAACAATCGAGAATTGATCATATTTTCAAGCAAATCAATTCCCTTAATATCTAAAAAATTAAACGGTTCATCCAAAAACCATAGCACTTTATTATCTATCATGATTTTTGCCAAAGCTATCCTTTTTTTCCACCCAGAAGATAATTGGCAAATTTTATAATTTAAAATATCCTTGAGTTGAAAGTAATGAATCGCAGACTCAACTATTTCATAGTTTTCAGAAGATCGAGCCCAGAAATTTAAATAATATTTTATCGTAAAGTCGTCATAAAGAAGATTTTCCGACGCAAGATAGCTGTAATCGTGAATATAATCATCAAAATTCTCTGCAATATCATGGTCTACGCACAAAATTTTACTTTGCGTTTTGTCGATTTCTATCAAACCCGCTATAGCTTTTAAAAAAGTAGTTTTACCGGAGCCATTCTCACCATTCACAATTAATAAATCTCCTGACTTGAGTTCGATATTTATATCTTCAAAAACAATTCGCTCATCGAACGAAACTCTCAAATTATTTATTTTCAGCATGTTTTTTTTTCAAAATATCAGGAAATTTTCTCTCAATGTGCTTGATTATCTTATAATGCGTATTTTTTGGATGATTGTCGCTATCCAAAAGAATTCGATTTTTCTTTTTTTTCTGAATTTCGATATAAGACTCACGAACTTTATTCAACAAATCGATATTTTCGTCAAAATGGTCCTTTGGTTTGAACCTTCGCTCCCGAGAAACCTGAGGGTCGATATCCAAAATGAATTCGCAATCTATCTCAACATTCAACATCAATTCCTTATTTATCGATGCAAAAAGATTTGTCGATAAATCATAAGGGTAGACTTGATACGCCAAAGTTGAATCTATGAAACGGTCAAAAATTATAAATTCAAATTGCTCATCTTCCTGCAGCTTCTCCAGATATATCAAATGCTCATTTCTCGCGGCCGAGCAAAGAAGCAACTGACTATAAATATCGAGGTCTTTCATCGATAAAAACAATTTGCGAATTTTTTCAGCCATCGGCGACCCCCCAGGCTCCCTCGTGCAATGATGCTTAATCGACAATTTATTCAAATATTTTGATAATAATTTAATCTGAGTTGACTTACCGCTTCCGTCAACGCCTTCAAAAACTATAATTTTTGCTCCGAGAAAACTCATTCACTTTTTTCGTTATTTTATATATTTTAACACCAAAAATATAAATAACAATAAGATTTAAATTAGCAAATTCGTTAAATAATTAAAAAAATAAACCGTCACCAAAGAGCATATCGCATAAAATATAGTCAAAAATCCGTAACGACAAAGATTGATTTCTTTTATTTCGCTCGCATTTCTATCATTAAAATATAAAACTTTAATAATTCCTAAATAATAAACCAAACTGATAACCGAAGTCATCAAAGCTACAAAAGTCAAAGTTAGATGAACCGCCGAAATCGACGACATCAAGATATATAATTTTCCAAAAAAACCAATAAATGGTGGTATTCCTGCAACCGAGAGTAGCAAAATCGCTACCGAACCAGACAACCAAGGCTTCTCCTTTGCAAGGCCAGACAAATCACTCATCAAATAGTTATGTTTTTCATGATCTACATCCTCATTCCAATAATACATTGCAAAAGAAATGAGACCATATGACGCAATCATGTATGAAAAAGAGTATACGATAAGCGCAGTAAAACTATAAGTTAAGTCACCCAATACATTCAAAAGTAGAAAGCCACTACTTGCAATTGTAGAATAAGCTATAAGTCGCTTGAAGTTTGTCTGTTTTATCGCTCCGATAACCCCAATCAGCAACGAAAAAAATACAAAAACTCCAATCAGCGTCGTATTATATTGAAAATATCGCCCAACAAATACAAAATGATACAAAACATAAATCACATAAGCCGCGCCAAGCTTTGGAACGGATGAAAAAAATGTCAAAATCGTCCCATGCGCAGACTGATAAACATCAGAAACCCAGTTATGAAGAGGTGCTGCAGCTAATTTAAACAGCAAACCAAACATTACAAAAATCATTCCAATCATGAGCGTAGGCGACAATTCCGTCGATCTTTGCATCAACAAATCCGCGATTCCGTCATAACTGATTGCACCTGTAGATATATATATGAGTGAAATTCCATACAAAAACACAGATGACGCAAAAACACCAAGAACGAAATACTTCACTCCACCCTCAAGTGAATAGGAAGAGTCACGCTTCAACGCAGTCAAAATATAAGACGGAAGCGCTTGCAATTCAAGGCTTAAGTATAAAATGAGAAAATTATTCGAGGAAATCGCAAGCAAAATTCCCAACGATGAAAAATTAATTAATAACGGTAACTCGAAATTCGCTAATTTATTTATACCATTATTTTTCGACGGCATGAGAGCGATCGATAGGTGAGCGAAAATCACACCAATCAAAACCAAAATCTTCACTATCGAATTATTTTTATTAATCAAATACATCTGATTAAAATACAATAACTCGTCATATTGAAAATTTTTCGGCAAAGTAGATATTGCTATCAAACAACCTATAATTGAAGTAACAGAAATAAACCTCGCTTTATTCTCTTTTTTTAAAAAAAAGAAACTAAAGAGATTCATTACAATCGTCAAAAACAAAATAATTTCAGCCGAACAGCCATTATATTTGTTGAATATATTGATTAAATTTTCAAAAATAAAAAACATTTTACGACCAATAAATTAACTTTTCAAACTGATATCTTGCGTTGTATTCTGAGCGACTTCGATATTCTTCTCTAGCTTTTTGTTGATTTTCATCGGCTGCAGACCAAAATAAATAATTGCTGAAGCGAAAATCACAAGCAAAGTATTCTCCAATTTATTCGTTTTGAGGGAAATATTTGGCTCAATCGCATCGCAAATTAAAGCTCCACGATCCTCCATAAAAATTTTTTTGTAAAGAAGTAGCATATAAACCGCGCCAAAAACCACCCCTGTCGCCGCCAAAATCCCATAAATTACATATCCACTACGAGATGCAGCGCCAGCTATCACAAGAAATTCACCAACAAAACCCGATGTTCCTGGTAAACCAATCGACCCAAGTGTAAAAATCATAAACATAATAGAGAAAAACTTCATTCTACTTGCTAAAGAATGTATTTTTGCAACCTCGAGTATATGAAATCGCTCATAAATAAAGCCTATCGACATAAAAAGCGCCGACGAAACAAAGCCGTGACTTATCATTTGAAAAGCGGCCCCATTATAACTCAACCCCCAAGGGACAAAAATGCCAAGCGTCACGTAACCCATGTGCGACACAGACGAGTAAGCGATTAACTTTTTGATATCGGTTTGCGCGATAGACAAAAAAGCTCCGTAAACAATAGCAAAAACGGACAGCCCTGCGACGAAATGACTGTATTCTGAAGTGATTTCAGGGAACAGAGGTATTAAAAATTTAATCATTGCAAACGCCCCCATTTTGATTAAAACGCCCGCCAAAATCATCGAACCGAATGTTGGCGCTTGAACATGTGCGTCGGGAAGCCAAGTGTGAAATGGCACCATCGGGACTTTGACAGCAAAAGCGATGAACATACCCAGCCATAAATATTTCTGAACCGACGGAGCAAGTTGCGGAACGAGAAGTTTAAGCTCAGAAATTTCGCTTGTGCCAAACGACACCTTTAAGTAGAGTATTGCAAATAAAAATAGCAATGACCCAAAAACCGTATATATAAATAATTTTAACGATGCATAAACTCGCTCTTCACGCCCCCAAAGCCCAATGATGAAGAGCATTGGAATGAGCGACGCTTCGAAAAAAATATAAAACAAAATGAGGTCTGTCGCAGAAAAAACTCCTAAGCAAGTAGTCTCGAGGAGCAACATCAAAACGATTGCAAGTATTGGATTCGCCGAATAATTTTTTCGAACTCGCCAAAACACAATCATAGATATAATTGTCAGCGCTTCAGTCAACAACATTAACGATACTGAAAGCCCGTCAACAACTAAATTGTAATTAATTTTTAAATTATCGAGCCATGGGGCTTTTTCCTCAAAGTGAAAGTGAAAATATTTATCATTGAATTCGCTCGAAATCAAAATCGTCGTAATAAATAGGGGAATCGCACTAAAAAAGATACCGATGACAAGCGCCCAATGAGCACTATAAGCATTTTGCTTGCAATAATTTTGATGATCTGAGTGATTTTTTTTACAACTATAAGATGCAAAAAGCACAATCAAAGCAATAAAAAACACACCAATCATAGGTGTGAAAATATTGAAAGATAGGATATAATTTGTTAAAAAATTCATCATAATCACCTACCACCACCAATAATTGATAAAACGAAATAAACGACTAATATCGCCAAAACGCAAAATTGCCAAAAGTTATATTTATATAAAATACCATGATGGTAACGATTTTTCAAGTGATTTGAAGCGGAATAACATAAATCCCGCATACCATTTGGCCCAAATCTGTCAAGAATATTTTTATCAAATGAAGATGCAACTTTTGATATATAAAACAGAGGAATAACCCAAATTTTCTGATATATTTCATCGATATACAACTTATTTTCAAGCGCATGGTAAAATCGTGAAGAAATTTGATAAACCTTCGAATCGCTTTGATTATTATTTTTTCGATACATAAATATATAATACGAAGCTGTCAAACCACAAAAAGACAAAATCAATGGTATCATTTCTACAACCATAGATGGATGATGATCGTAATGAGTGGGCTTAATATCGATAATTTTATTCCAAAAAACTGATGATTCTTCAAGAATGCCGAAATATTTCATCAAAAGAAATCCAGAGCTAAAAGCAAAAATCGACAAAATAGCCATGGGAAGCGTAATTATAATATTGGATTCATGAGCGTGCGAATTATCAATATGAGTATTTTTCGCAAAAAATATCTTAAAAATCAACTTCCACGAGTAAAACGCAGTAAAAAACACCGTCGCAAGTGAGGCAATATAAGCGAATTTATCGATGAGAGTATGATGACTTTCAGTTGTAAAAAGCGCTTCAATAATTGCATCCTTCGAATAAAAGCCAGCAAAAGGTGGAATTCCGACAATCGCAAAAGTCCCAATCAGCATCAAAATAAACGTCACAGGCATTGTGCGCCAAAGCCTCGAAGGCATTTTATTCATATTTTGCTCGTGCGTCGCGTGTATAATTGAGCCAGCACTCAAAAACAACAAAGCTTTGAAAAACCCATGCGTCACAAGGTGAAACATCCCCGCATCATAACGACCAACGGCACATCCAACAAACATATAACCAAGCTGACTGCATGTCGAATAGGCAATCGTTTTTTTGATGTCGGTCTGAAAAATCGCAACCGCCGCCGCAAAAACCATCGTTATCGAGCTTATTATTAATATTAAAGACTGCGCAATGATGGACGCATCGAAAAAATATGAAGTCCGAGCAATCAAAAACACCCCTGCAGTCACCATCGTGGCCGCATGAATCAAGGCAGAAACAGGCGTCGGCCCCTCCATCGCATCTGGCAACCAAACATGCAATCCGAATTGTGCCGATTTTCCCATCGCTCCAACAAACATCAGAACGGCAATCAAAGTTATTGCATGAAAATCAATACCGCAAATATTTATTGTTTTAGTTGTATATTGCTCAAAAACCTTTGCAATCTCAGTAAAATTGATCGAGTGAAATATAAAATAGCAAAACGCAATCGCTAAAATTAAACCAAAATCCCCTACTCTATTTACAATAAAAGCTTTGGTGGCAGCTGCAGATGCAGAATTTTTTTTATACCAAAACGATATTAATAAATAAGATGACAGGCCAACTCCCTCCCACCCAAAAAATAGCTGCAAAAAGTCATCGGATGCAACTAATACGAGCATAAAGAAAGTAAACATCGACAAATATGCAAAAAAGCGATTAATATTCTCGTCATCAGACATATACGACATCGAATAAAGATGAACGCAAAACGAAACCGTCGTCACCAAAACCATCATAATCACAGAAAGTGAGTCAACTCGAATCGTAAAATTACTCACTAAGCCGTATATATCAAGAAAATTAAATATTAATATATTAAAAGTTTCTTTATCAAAAATTACTTTTTTAAACAAAAAATACGAAGAAATCGCAGATCCGAGCAAAAAAATCGTTGTGATAACTTGAGGAAGTTTATTCGGTTTTTGCATAGAAAAAAAACCACCAATCAATGCCCCCAAAAATGGCAGAAATATTATTAAATAAGCAAGATTCATAATAATTTTAACCTCTCAATAAATTCGCATCTTTGACCGCAACGGACTTTTTTTTCTTGAAATAAGCAAAAAATATTGCAAGACCAATCGCCGACTCAGCCGCCGCAATCGTCAAAACGATAATCACAAAAAGTTGGCTCAACATATCGTCATGAATCGCAGCGCACATTGAAAAGTTGAGAATATTCGCCAAAACAATCAACTCAAACGACATCAGAATTTTCACAAAATTATCTTTGTTGAGAAAAAGCGACGTCAAGCCAAACACAAGCAAAATAAAGGATAAAACGAAATAATTGAACGAAAACTTGTTAAAAAAATTCAAATAATCGCTAAAATTTTCAACCGCCATGACACACCTATACTATAATTAATATTAATTTATTCATCATCCACCCCGCAACCAGACTGAACTTTCTTGATTTCAATGGTATTTTCACGTGAGCGCAAAAGTTGATCAAATAGATTTTGCTTTCTCAGCCCAACTTTTTCACGCAAAGTCAGAACAATTGCACCGATAATCGCCACAAAAAGAATCAACGAAGCTATTATTATAATTAATGCATAATCTGGACTATAAATTATCTGACCAAAAAGTTTAGCCTGAGGTTGATTTTCAATTTTATTCATTGAAAAAATAGAACTTTCTGTAGCTTTAATAATCAAAGCTTGCTTCGAATTAAGCTCATTTTTCATCGAAAAAAGCAAAAATCCGCATAAAATCCCGCCAATAATAACCGCCGAACCTCGCTCAAGCAATGAATTTCGAGTAAATTGAATTTTATCAACGTCAATCATCATCACTACGAATAAAAACAGAATCATCACCGCACCAACATAAACAGTGAGAACTATAAAGGCGAGAAACTCCGCATTATTTATCAGCAAAAGAATCGCACCGCCACAAAACGCACCAATAAGTGACAGAACGGCGTGAACTGGATTATTTCGCACGACAACGGAAAGCCCCGCAACGCCTGTAACGACAAGGAAAAAATAGACAATGAAATTAATAAAAGACAGATCGATCATTAAAATTTGATATCATAATTATAAATTATTACATATTTTTTGCAAAATTTCAAGGTGTTATATCGCCTAATATATCATTTGCCGATGAAAAATTGTCAATATTAG
>CAIPFW010000255.1 GCA_903864455.1 uncultured Anaplasmataceae bacterium
AAATTAATAAATCAAGCAATCTTTTCTTATCAAGATCGACTAACACCACCTTGTGGTCTTGAATTTTGACCCCTTTCGACAAAAGTCTCTTTTCCTTCTGAAATATTTGCAACTTTTGGTATTTTTTGAGCTTCTTCGATTTTTTGAAGAGCTGGAAGCAAATGTCGATTCATGTTTAATAACTCAGGGCTATTGAAACTACTTAAACCTGTTTCAAATGCCCGACTTTCACCGGATTCCTTTGCATATGGGTTCGATGGTACACCCTGAATTTTAGTCGCCATAACAACATTGATGGAAGCAGAATAATCACTATTTTTATTATTATTTATCTCTTGAGATGCTTCGACAGGTCTTGTGTCTTGGGAGATTTCCTGAGATGCCTCAATTGTTCTGTTTTGAGATATTTCTATTGGCTTTTCTCTTGCAAATTCATCAATCGCTTCTTTTCTTTCTGGATTATTTTGAATATCAAAAACTTTATAAACTTTTTCAAGAATTTCGCTCGGAATCTCATCTCCATTTCTCTTTGCGTCGTCCAAATCTTTTAATGCACTCAACTTTAAATCTTTATCTTTTTCATCCATTTTTGCTTCTGTTTTTTGACTTTGATCTTTTATAAAATTTATCCTTTCTTCATTATTTTCGTTGAGTTGATTTACATTATTTATATCAGTGCTTGACTTATCTTTTGAATCATTGGATTTTTCCTCTGATGTTTGTAGCTCTATCATTTTGTCTAGACAAGCTATGCGTCCTAATTTTTCATTTATATTATCCTTGTGCCTGCCGCATTCCTTTTGATAAAAAGAACGCTCCTTCTTTATTTCATCTGTATCGCCTTCTTTTTCTAATTTCCTCAATTCATTATATTTTTCACGGGGAAGAATTTTTTTTAAATCTCTTCTTGCGCCTTTCTTTGACTCCCCTGATTCTATCTTTTTTAAGAATTCATCCAATGCTTTATACTTGCTTTCTGAATTTTCTAATTTTTCACTCTCGATAGCGAGCTCTTTAATCAATAGATCGCGTTTCTCAATCTTTTGTTCCAAAGTATAATTTTCATACTCCTTGAAAAAATCTAAATTTTGACCTATATTTCCAGATAATGCAAAAAGTCCTTCATCCATAGCTTCTAATCGCTCTTTTTTTTCCTTTTGTATTCTCTCAGATTCAATTTTATCAACGATTTTTAGCACCATATTCTCTCTTCGTTTTGCAATATCGGCATCTTGAATATCTGATTCAGTGATTTCTTTACTTGTATTGATATTTGCATTATTTAAATCAATATTTCCACTCATACTAAGATTGTTTGCGTCTATCTCAATATTATTAATTTGAGAAATATTTGATAATTCAACTGCCTCGTATTCCAAGGCCTTTGCTACTTCTTTATCAATTTTTATTTCTGGTTCATCACTTTTTTCAATTTTTTGTATTAGATTGCTGATTTCTTTTTCTTCTTGCAATGTATCCGCTACTTCAAAAGAGACTTGTAATTTTTCAAGTAATTCAGCTTTTTCAATTGTATTATTACCCTCTGAAAACAATTCCTTGATAAGATTTTTGTAAGCTTCCTTTTCATTACCCTCAACTTGCTTCAAATCCTTTATCAAATCATCGGTGATTTTGTCCATATCTGCATAAAGTTTTCCGTCTTCCGCATTTTCAATCGTTTTATCAATTAAATCGCCAAGCTCCTTATCCTGTAAAATTTCATTAATTATTTCATCCTTTGCTTCTGAAGAAAGAGATTGAATTTCTTGATTTGAATTGCTTGCCAACTCATCATCATTATTTATATTGACGTCGTTATTACTTATATTGATGCCGCCATCAATATCTCGATTCTCCTCAACTGCATTCTTAACATCCTCTTGGTTTAAGTTTAAATTATCAAAAGCTCGATTTACTTCATTTGCAGGAACGACATCATTCATTTGGCTTACATCATCGACTTGGCTTACACGATCTGTATTTTTTATATTATTTTCTTGATTTGATTTTTCCGGAACGATAAATTGCTCCGCTATATCTTTTTTCATTTTTGAAAAAATATTCGGACCATCATTCGAATCAGCTTTCAAAATAAAATTAAATTTTTTCATACTTAATAAACATCATATTTTTATATTCTATGAAACAAAAATTTATTTTTTATAAATTAACGGATTGAATTTTTAATTAAATTAGCAATAATCAATATATATTAAGAAAAAAAACACAATTAATGATTGAAAAAAATAAAATTAATATCATAAGGCTCGCAAGAACTTCGAAAATTGGTCCAATAAGTTTTTTTAAACTCATGGAGATATACAATAGTGATTGCGAACTTATTATCGATACGATTAAAAACAAATTTGAGATTCCTTCTGAGAGTGAAATTCTCGAAGAAATTGATATTTTAGAACGCAATAATGGAAAAATAATCACATATCTTGATAATGATTATCCTTGGATGCTTCATTTAATTGACGATAAACCACCAGTTCTCTCGATTTATGGCGATTTATCAAGCCCAACATATAAAAAAAATCTTTTAATTTCAATCGTTGGAACTCGAAATTCATCGATCGCAGGCTTTCAATTTTCAGAATATTTAGCGAAAGAATTAGCGATTCGTAATTTTATTGTTATTTCTGGGTTAGCAAATGGAATAGACTCAGCCGCACACAAGGCTTCGCTCAAAGAAAATCGCCAAACGATAGCAATTATTGGATCTGGATTAGCTCATTGCTACCCAAATAAACAATTAGCATCAGATATCGTTGAAAAAAATGGCTTAATTATAAGCGAATTTCCTTTTCTTGAAGAGCCAAAAATTTACAACTTTCCTCGCAGAAATAGAATCATTGCTGGTTTTTCAGCAGCAACAATCGTTGTCGAGGCTGGGCTAAAATCTGGCTCAAAAAACACTGCAAACCATGCGAATAAGTACGGCAGAACTGTTTTCGCAGTTCCCGGATTTCCAAGTGACTATAGATCAGTTGGAACGAATCAACTTATCAAAGACGGTGCGATTATGGTGACATCGATTCAAGACATTTTAGATGAGTTAAAATCGACCAACTACTCTTCAAACGATAATTTATTAGAATATTTCGCTCAAAACAACAAATTAAAGTTCACAAAAAATGAAAAATTAAACGATATCGAAGAAAGAATTCTATCGTTGTTTAATTCAAAAATCGAACTCAATATCAATGATATTATTGAGCAATTATCTGAAATCCCTTTAAATAAGTTATTGATTTCTTTAACAAATATGGAGATGGAAAATATCATTGTAAAATCAATAGATAATAAATTTTATACTAAAAGCTTGATATAGTTGACATAGATTTGTTGTTTTATGATGGTTTAACGGGATTTTTTATTTAAGGGGAAATGCAATGGGTTTATTCATTAAACCATACGAATCATGTTGAAATAATATTCAGAAAGCTTAATACGCTTTTCTTAAATTACACAGAGGGCCTCGAAATTTCTAGGATAAGCCTCTCGATAATATTTTTCTTATTAAACATTGTAGATGGTATAAATAGTATAAAAAAGCTTTATTAATTATAATTATGTTGAAATGAAGTTTTTTTTCACTAACATAAAAGGCTAAAGAAAAGTTATTTCAAAGCAGAAATCAATGACAAATAATTTATTATTAGTTGAATCACCTTCAAAAGCAAAAACAATTGGAAAATACCTCGGAAAAGAATGGACAGTTCTAGCAACTTTGGGTCACGTGAGGCAGTTACCATCGAAATCTGGGTCGATTGAGCCAGAAAAAGATTTTGAAATGCATTATGAAATCATCGACAAAAGTCAGAAAAACCTCAACTCTATAATTCATTATATAATTGAGAAAAACTCAAATGTAAATGTTTTTCTCGCTACCGACCCTGATAGGGAAGGGGAGGCCATCTCATGGCATGTAGTAGAAATAATGAAAGCAAACAAAAAAATCAAATTCTCAAATCTACAAATAAAAAGAGTTGTTTTTAACGCAATCACAAAAGATGAAGTGAAAAAAGCTATCGCAAACCCAAGGGATATAGATTCCAATTTAGTGGATGCGCAAAGGTCTCGTTTAGCCTTGGACTACCTCGTTGGCTATACAATTTCTCCAATTTTATGGAGAACTGTTGGAGGTGCAAAGGCTTCTGGAGGGCGAGTTCAATCCGTTGCACTGCGCTTAATGTCTGAAAGAGAGTTGGAGATTTTGCAATTCAAACCTCAAGAATATTGGTCGATTCATGGAGCTTTCGATATAAAGAAAATTTCTTTGAATGCAAATTTAATATTCTTAAATAATAAAAAAATAGAAAAATTTTCTTTTAAAAATGAAGATGAGGCAAAGGAAACTGAGAAAATCATACAAAATCAAAGCGGTTACCTGATTAATTCTATTGAACAAAAACAACAAAATAAAAATCCATATCCACCATTCACAACTTCATCTTTGCAACAAGAAGCCTCAAAGAGATTGAATTTTACGTCAAAAAAAACAATGTCCGTCGCTCAAAAATTGTATGAAGGAGTGACAATTCATAAGGAAAATCTAGGTCTGATAACATATATGAGGACTGATGGTGTATATGTTACTGATGATGCGATAAAAAATACAAGAGATGTAATAAAAAATCTTTTTGGTGCAAAATATTTGCCAAATGAAAAACGAATTTATAATAATAAAATTAAAAATGCTCAAGAGGCTCATGAAGCGATTCGCCCAACTCAACTGGATGAAAAATTTAATCCTGACGAAATAAAAGAATTTTTGACTTCTGATGAATTCTCATTGTATAAATTAATCTGGAATCGAATGATCGCAAGTCAGATGGCATCAGCAATTTATGATATTGCGAATGTAATGATTGTGAATGAAGATTATCAAAAATCAAAAATTGAATTCAAATCGACTTTTTCAAATATATCCTTTGAAGGATTTTTAAAAGTTTATGGATATGTAGATGATGACGAAAACATTGAAACTAAAAAATTAGATTTATCAAAATTATCTGTAAATGAAAAAGCGAATTTAGATAAAATTGAAAAAAAACAACATTTCACAGAACCGCCAGCTAGATACAGTGAAGCCGCTTTAATTAAAAAGATGGAAGAAATCGGAATAGGGCGCCCTTCAACTTACGCAAGTATCATTTCAACTCTACAAATGAGAGAGTATATTATATTGAAGCAAAAAAGATTTTTTGTAACAATTCGTGGGCACGTTATAACAAATTTTTTAGTGGATTTCTTTTCAAAATATTTTGCCTATGACTTTACAGCGAATATGGAAAATGAACTTGATGATGTTGCGAGTGGAAATCTCAAATGGAAAATTTTACTGAAAAATTTCTGGTCTGGTTTTGATGAAAATGCAAAATCTGTTTTAAAAGTTCCTGTTACGAATATTATCGAAGATGTAAGTGAGAAAATGAAAAATTATCTTTTTTTCTCAGAAAACGATGATCTATGTCCAATTTGCAAAGAAGAAAAAAGAGAGAATGGTAAATTAAGTTTAAAATTTAGTAAGTTTGGATATTTTCTCGGCTGTTCGAATTACCCAACTTGCAATTATGTAAAATCTCTTAGCGAAACTCTTGAAGGGAGTAAAGCTGATGATTTAAATTCAAGCGTGATTGGAGGCGAAGAATATTTTTATCAAGATGAAAATGTTTTTGTAAAATTGAAAAAGGGGCGATTTGGTAATTATTTTGAAGTCGAAAATAAACAGACGAATGAAAAGAAAAATATTGGACTTTCAGAAAAAATTTTAAAAGAATTGTCTGCGAATCCGGATTTTATAAAGCAATTGATTCAGCTGCCTGTTCATTTAGGAGCTTTGGATGGAGAGGATGTAAAATTAAATCTAGGTCAGTACGGATTCTATATAGCTCATGGAAAAAATTTTGCATCTTTAAGTAAAATATCAGACCCATTTTCTGTCACTTTTGATGAGGCTTTGGATTTATTAAATAAAAATTTAGAACGTATTGAAAAAAATACAAAAGAGATTGATTTAAATGAATTAGGAGTTTTAAAAATTCAAAGAGGTGGGTTTGGAAAGACTTATTTAATTCATGAAGGTGAAAAAGTTGTTTTACCGAAAGATATAAAATTCGCAGAGATTGATGAGCAATTGTTAAAAAATTTCTATATCTCGCTGATTAATAAAAAAAAGAAGAAAGTTAGGAGCGTTAAATCAAAAGTTTAAAAGAGGTGTTTTTGTATAGAATGAAAAAATACATTGCGTGCGTTTTATTTTTGATGTTTGTTTTTTTTCTTTATCAAAAAAAAAATTTAAATCACTCATTCATAAAACGAAATAATATTCCTTATTTTTATGAAAAAAATATAAATTTTAAAATTCATCCAGAGAAAAAAAATGAAGAAAATGATATCAGAATTTATGAAATAATGAATGAAAAACCATAGATTTTCGCATTCTTTGTGCTTTCTTTTGTCAGATGTTTTGATTTTTAGGTCGAGTGTTATTACATTCTTTAAAAACAAGTGTTGTCGCAACGCCTGCTATAACAGCAGCTATAAGAGATATGAATGCAATAGATAAATATAGTAGTGCTTTTTTAGCAATCACACTTTCCAGTGGCTTTTTCACTAAAAACCCAGTTGCTATTGCTACTGCAGCTCCAACTATTGTGCCAGCTCTAATTGATTTATAATTACTGTCTTGATTTTTTCCTGAGCCTGGGTTATTGAGAGGAGTTTTAGGAGTTTGATTTTCTTGCCCATCGGGATTATTGAGATTTTCAAATCTCTCTTTTTGAACTATTTTCCAGGCTCTATCTTCGTTTTTTTCAGTTCTTGATTATCTGCTATCTTAACATTCTCTGATAACTTGCCATCAACATTATGATTTTCAAATCTCTCTTTTTGAACTACTCTCCATACTCCACCTTTTTCTTTCAGTTCGCAACTATCCGCCAGCTTAACATTCTTTGGTAACTCGCCATTAACAACAATTACATTGAGAGGTAATTTAAAGTTATCTGGGAATTTTGTAAGCTTATCAATCTTACAACCACGCCAAGGGAACACTCGATCTAAATTCTTCGCGTTCATCAAATTAGCTCCAGATAAATTAGTTCCACATAAAGAAGCCTCAAATAAATTAGCTTCAGATAAATCAGCTCCAGATAAATTAGCTTCAGATAAAGAAGCGTCAAATAAATTAGCTTCAGATAAATCAGCTCCAGATAAATTAGCTTCAGATAAATTAGCTCTAGATAAATTAGCTTCAGATAAATTAGCTTCAGATAAATTAGCTTTAGGTAAATCAGCTTTAGATAAATTAGCTTTAGATAAACCAGCTTCAGATAAATCAGCTTCAGATAAATCAGCTTCAGATAAATTAGCTTTAGATAAATTAGCTTTAGATAAATTAGCTTTAAATAAATCAGCTTCAGATAAATTAGCTTCAGATAAATCAGCTTCAGATAAATTAGCTCCAGATAAATCAGCTTTAGATAAATTAGCTCCAGATAAATCAGCTTTAGATAAATCAACTTCAGATAAATTAGCTCCAGATAAATTAGCTTCAGATAAATTAGCTTTAGGTAAATCAGCTTTAGATAAATTAGCTCCAGATAAATTAGCTTTAGATAAATCAGCTTTAGATAAATCAGCTCTAGATAAATCAGCTCTAGATAAATTAGCTCCAGATAAATTAGCTTCAATGAAATTCCCATACTTCTCGCTCGAACGGTGAGGATAATTTTTTTGATTGTCTGTCGTTATCTCAGTATTTTTGACAAAATACCCAATTGCATAATAAATTAATATTTTTCCATCTCCGTTTTTTTCTATAACCATATAACTTGCATTTATTTATTAAAAATTTTATTTTAACATATTTTTTTATAAAAAGAAAGTTTTTATTTATTGGGCATATTGCCTATCTTATAACTTGCACATTTATTAAATAAATCATCACTCTTTCTTGAATTTCTTTTAGATAAAAGTAATTTTTGAGAAATAAATATGATGGTTTAATGGGATTTTTTATTTAAGGGGAAATGCAATGGGTTTAATATAAATCAGTGGGAATTGAAAGACTGAAGACTGCCACAATAATGATCGAGATAAACTTATTATTTGCTTTGCGTTTTTAGAACTTGAATGTTTTTTATATGTTAATTATGTTTATTTTTTTTAAATTTTGCTAATGTTGAAAAAATGCCTTTCCTCTCATATAATGAAAAGATACCAAGTACATTTTTGAAAAAATATATAGATTTCTAAGCGATAAAAAAATGAAAAATCAAATTTTATATACAGCTTTGGTAACGCCGTTCGACGAGAGTGTCGTAAATGTAGATTATCAATCTTTAGAAAAATTAATTAGATATCAAGAGAATGCAAAAAATGGCATTTTATTACTTGGTAGCACGGGAGAATCTCTATCTTTGTCTTTTAAAGAAAAGCAAGAAATAATAAATTTCGTATGTAATTTAAAATTAAATACAGAGATTGTAGTGGGGGTCCCAAGTTGTAATATTGATAGTGCTTTAGAATTAATAGATTTTTGCAATCAAATGCCAATTAGTGGTTATTTAATGACCACTCCTATATATACAAAGCCAGGAGAAATAGGTCAAACAAAATGGTTTGAAAAATTACTTGATAAATCGAAATATCCATCAATATTGTATAATATACCGAGTAGATCGGGAATAAAATTAAATCCACAATCAGTGAAGAATTTATCTCAACATGATAAATTTTTTGCTATCAAGGATTCCGGTGGATCTATTGAAAATATGTATGAATATAAAGTAACAGCACCAAATATTTTAATTTATTGTGGTGATGATTATATGACAAATTCGATGATTTCAGAGGGTGCAATTGGTTTAATTTCTGTAGCATCAAATGCACTACCAAAAGGTATGAGAAAGTATCTTGAGAATGCACTGTTAAATAAAGGGAATGATGAAAGCAATCAAGACTTTCATCAAATTTTTAAAGCCTTGTTTAAAGCAAGCAATCCAATTCCAATCAAAGCTTTATTGAACAAGATTGGCTTAATTCTTTACAAGACGACACGATTACCACTGAGCGCAGATGACTTTAATAATTTAAACGAATTATTATCTTTTTATAAAAAGATAAGTGTTTTAGAAGACGAGTCAAACAAATATCAAAATATAAATTCAAAGAAAATCAAATAAACAATATATTTATCAACACATCTTTTATAGATTTGATTAAAGCTATTATCACTTGAAATCAACTTAACTTGCAAACTCTGAACATCTAATAATAAACCCATTGCATTTTCTTAAATTTCTTGATAAA
>CAIPFW010000256.1 GCA_903864455.1 uncultured Anaplasmataceae bacterium
CTTAGCTCAGCTGGATAGAGTATTTGGCTACGAACTAAAAGGTCGTGGGTTCGAATCCCTCAGGGTGCACTTCCTTCATTATAAAAATATTCGACCAAATCGATAATCTCTTGAAACGAATGAATCTTTAAATTTTTTATAAACTTTTCATCATTTTTATTGACATCACTCCCTTCATTACAAAATAAAATTCCTGTAGCGAGAGACATTTTTGCAAACTCAATGTCAACATCTGAATCGCCAATCATCCAAACATTTTCTCCAAACTCAATCTCACTATCATCAATAGCACGAATCATCATCTCCACAGATGGCTTTGGCTCTGGGCTACAGTCACTACCCAAAACTTTATTAAAAAATTTCTTAAAACCAAGTTTTTGAATTTCGTTATTCAGCGACGAGCTATTTTTATTGCTTACAACTCCCGTATATATATTGCATTTCTTTAAAAGTTCAAGCAATTTCACTATTTTCATATCGGTAATTTCAAAAAGCATTTCACGCTGAATACTATATGAATGGGATTTTCTTCTTACAATTGTGTTCTCCCAATCAAATAAAATAGCATCTGGTCTTCTCAAATAGAGATTTTTTATTAAAACTTTTTCTTGCTTTTGCTTGAGTTTTGATTCAATTTTTGTCATTATTTTTATATAAATTTATTTTTTTCAATATCATATCAAGAAAGAATAGCCAGTCGCCAGAAAAAAACTCTTATTATTTTGAATATATTTGAGATTTAAGAAACTCTTATCTTTTTGATATACTGATGAAGCTATATAAATAAAATATAAAGAATATGAATGAAAAATTTCATAAAATGCATGGCTGTGGCAATGATTTTGTCATTATGGGCTATACAAATCTTCACGCAGAAGACATTCAACTCATTTGCGACAGAAAATATGGAGTTGGGTGCGACCAACTTATTTTATTAAAATATGATGATGCTCAGAGCGATTTATACGATTGCGAGATGATTATTTTCAACTCAGATTCCACGATAGCAAATTTCTGTGGAAATGGTTTGCGATGCGTTGGAAAATTATTATTTTCGTCAGAAAAATTTCAAAATAAAAAAGAATTAAAAATCAAATCTGGTGAAAAAATTGTTCGCATATGGAAAGAAGGTGATTTTATTTCCACCAATATCAGCTCACCAAAGTATTCTTGGAGAGAAATACCATTTTCTTCTAATAACTTACTCAAAGACAATTTATTGATAGTAGAAAAATATCACAATGTTTTAGGGGGTGGATTTTGCGTAAATGTTGGTAATCCGCATATAGTTTTTTTTGTAAAAAATTTCGATTTTGATTATGAAGAAATTGGAAGCGAAATATCGAATATGAATATATTTCCAGAAAAAATTAATGTAAATTTTGCACAGATTTTAAATGATAAAGAAATTCTTTTGCAAACTTATGAAAGAGGCTCTGGTTTGACGATTGCGTGCGGTTCTGGTTCGTGTGCTACATTTATCTGCGCTTATAAACAAAAATTGATAAATAACGATTCTATAAAAATTCATTTTTTAAAAGGAAGAAATGAAGATTTTTTAAAAATCTCTTGCAATGAAAATGAAGAAATTTTGATGACAGGTCCAGCGACTTCTGTTTTCGAAGGGCGATTTAAAGAAAAAATTGAAAATTAAAAATCTAAAATAA
The DNA here is from genome assembly GCA_903864455.1 of uncultured Anaplasmataceae bacterium. Lineage (GTDB taxonomy): Bacteria > Pseudomonadota > Alphaproteobacteria > Rickettsiales > CAIPFW01 > CAIPFW01. The sequence continues at coordinate 1,668 of CAIPFW010000256.1, forward strand.
TATAAATTTAAATATAAAAATGTTTACAGGAATTATAAAACATCTCGGTGTATTAAAAAAAATTGAAAAAAATCATATCATTATCGAAATTCATCACAAACAAAATGTTGAAATTGGAGACTCGATAGCGTGCAATGGCGTTTGTTTAACGGTTGTGAAAATAGAAAACAATCTATACTCTTTTGACCTAGCGCAAGAAACTCTTTACAAAACAAATCTATCTCAATTACAAATCAACGATATTATAAACATAGAATTCGCTGCGAGATTTGGCGATAAAATTGATGGACATATTGTGAACGGTCATGTTTATGGAGTTGGAATTGTTGAAAATATTACGCAAAATGAAAATGGTTGGATTTTTTCCTTCACTCTTCCTCCTGAGATTTTTAAATATATTGATTATAAAGCGTCGATTTGTATCAACGGAATTTCATTAACGATAAGTAATTTGAATATACAAAATCATAATTTTGAAGCGAATATACTTCCATTTACTTTCGAACACACAAATCTTCAGAACTTGAAAGTTGGAAATCATGTGAATATTGAGCCAGATATTTTTGCAATTTATACAATGGGGATTATGAAAAGAAACATCGCTTAAAAATATTTGCAATTCTTTAAGAATGAGATAAAATCTTAAAAAATTATAAAAAAAAATTATGTATAGCCAAGTATATATCGAATCTATTCCAAAATTTCAATCAAACTCTATATTTTTGAATAAAAAAAACGATAAAATAACGTTTTTTCAAACAGAAATATATAATATATTGATTCAAAATGAAAAAAATGATGAAATTCTCAGCTCTTTACAAGATATTTTTAAAGATGATTTAAACAACAATCAATATTTTTTCTATCAATCTGAGAAAAAAGATTTAAAAAATTGCTATGAAAATTTAAATCATTTTGAGCATAATTTTTGGCGTAATTTCGAATATTCCGCTGATATTCACTTAATGGAAGGTCAAACTGATAATGTTGCCTCTACGATTTTATCTCTCATCAAAGAAATCTGTGAGAGAAAATTAAAAATTGAATTTGTTCGAGAGGATTATAAAGTCTCTTTCATAAGGCGCTTTTATTTTAATATAAACGAATTACACGATGATGAAGAAGTGATTTTAGACGATGAATTGAAATTACATTTTTCGATTAACACAATCGTTCACAATCTCATCATACGCAATCTCAAAAATCAAATCATAATTTATCAAGACGCATTGATTCATGAAAAACAACATAAAAGAAAGATTTTGAACGAGGAATACAATGTTCAAAAAATGACAGAAGCTGAGTTTTTTAACTTAAGTAATCATTTGCAACTTGGTTTGACTTATGAAGATGTAAAGATTATTCGTGAATTTTATATTGTAAAAAGAGAAGGCATTATCACGAGAATTGAGCTTGAAACCATAGGTCAATCATGGTCTGAGCATTGCAAACACAGAATTTTCGCTGCAAAAATCGATGGCGATGTTGAAAATGGATTGTATAAAGATTACATAAAAAGAGCGACAAAAGAAATTCAGCAAAAACATATCGAAAAATATGGCAAGGATTTATGTTATTCGGTTTTTACCGACAATGCAGGTGCAATTGAATTCGATGAAAATCATCTTATTACGCATAAAGTTGAAACGCACAACAGCCCATCAGCGCTTGACCCTTTTGGCGGTGCGATTACGGGAGTTTTAGGCGTAAATCGTGATTGCGTTGGATTTGGACTTGGTGCAAAGCCAATTATGAATACTTTTGCATTTTGTTTCGCAAAGCCATCTGGAGACGTGAAATACTCTCGCCAACCCAACATGAAAGCACCGCAACTCAGCTCTCACTATATTATTGATGGAGTTGTGAAAGGCGTTGAAGCGGGTGGAAATCATTCTGGAATTCCAACAACTCATGGCGTTGCTTTTTTCAATGATTCATATTCTGCCAAACCTCTCGTTTTTGTTGGGACGGTGGGCTTTATTCCAAAAGAACTCAATGGCCGAAAATCTTGGATTAAAAAGCCAGAAAATAATGATTTTATCGTTATTCTTGGTGGTAGGACGGGAAAAGATGGTATTCATGGAGCGATTTTTTCTTCAGACTCAATCGACGAAAATAGCAACATAACACATGTGCAAATCGGCGACCCAATTACACAAAAGAAAATGAATGATGCGATTCTCGAAGCTCGAGACCTCGGGCTTTATAACGCAATTACTGATAATGGGGCGGGTGGATTCTCATCTTCTATTGGCGAGATGGGCGAAAAAGGTTTTAGAGTCGACCTTCGAAAAGCTTTGTTGAAAGCGAAAGACATGCAACCTTTTGAGATTTGGGTTTCTGAGTCGCAAGAGAGAATGACTCTCGCAGTTCCACAAAAAAATATGGATAAGTTGATAGAAATCGTCAAAAAACACGATGTCGAATATCAAATTCTTGGTGAATTTAATGAAAGCGGCTTTGGAGAGATTATTTTTTCTGATGATTCTGGAGATGAAAAATCAATTCGATTGGATATGGAGTTTTTGCACGAAGGGAATCCGCAATATATTTTGAAGTCTGAAAAACCAGATTTTAGAGGATTAAGCGAGGATGAAATTGAAGATATTTTGAACGATGGCGAATCAGCGAAAAAAATAAAATCCATGGATCAGGTCGGTGCATTGAATATCGATTACGAGACTGAAGATACATTCCATCTTTCGAAAAAAGATTTAAAATCATCGATTCTATCTTTGATGGCAAGATATAATTTATCAAGTCGTGAAGAGCTTTTCACAAAATTCGATCACACAGTTCAAGGCGGGTCTATTCTTCAGCCGATTCATGATGGAGTTTGTTCTGATGCTGGAGTTTCAAAGCCGATTTTGAACGATTCTTCAAATTCTGGAGTGGCGATTTCTTCGTATATGAATCCGAATTATGGCGGTGATTCTGAAGATACATATAATATGGTTGCGTGCTCGATAGATACAGCGATACGAAACTTGATTGTCGTTGGTGCATCGCCAAACAAAATCGCTCTACTGGATAATTTTTGCTGGTCATCATCCTTAGATGGCAAGCGTTTATGGCAATTGAAACGAGCTTGTGAAGCTTGCTACGAGGTTGCGACAGGGTTTGAGACGCCATTTATTTCTGGGAAAGATTCGATGTTTAATGATTTCAAGGGCTTTGACGAAAAAAACAATTCTGTGAAATTATCGGCATTGCCAACGCTTCTCATTTCATCTATAGGCGTTGTTGAGGATTTGACATATTGTGTTACAAATAATTTTAAAAATTCGGGCGATTTGATTTATATCATTGGCGATACAAAGCCGGAACTTGGTGGAAGCGAATATTTTGACATGATTGAATACAAGGGTGGTTTTGTGCCTCAGCTTGATTTGCAACAGTCGATTCAAAGCTATCAAATATTCCATCAATTATTGAAAAATCATCTCGTCGAATCTGCAATTTCAATTCATAATGGCGGTTTGGTGAATGGTTTCAATAGAGCAGGAATGAGGCTTGGAGCATCAATAAATTTAAATAATTTGACGAATCATTCGTGTAGAAATATTGAGCAAATTTTATTCAGCGAATCTTGTGGAAGAATTTTATTTTCTGTGAAGTCTTCTGATGAAAGAAAAATTGAAGATTTTTTTGAGCAAAATAATTTTCATGAGTGGTCAAAAATTGGTGTTGTGAGTGATGATGGGATTTTCACGATCAATTATCAAGAGAATATCGTTGTTTATGGAGCCGAAGATATAAGAAATCATTATAAGACGAATTATTTCAAGATTTGATAAATCGAATTCTTTCATCATTTTGTATAAGTTTCTTTGAAATAAAGAAACTCAACATCCTACCCTTGAAGAGAAAATCTTATTTTTTGAAAAA
>CAIPFW010000257.1 GCA_903864455.1 uncultured Anaplasmataceae bacterium
AAGAAAATGCAATGGGTTTTTTATCTTTATCGTTGAAATCAAAAGCTATTTCTTGAAACTTTATCAAATCTTTTTCATAAGAATGTTTTATTTGTTCATTCTTAATCGTTCCAATTATATCTTCATATTCAGCTATTTTGTCAAGCATCTCGCTTTTCAAAGCTGTCGTTTTTTTATTCAAATTAAACATAATTACCTACCTGAAAAATTTATTATTCAAATAAAGTATAAACTTTAATTATTAATAAACAATTAAGCTTTAAGTTAATTTAATGTTTATAATTAAATTATTAAATTTTTTAGTCGTTTATCGCAACTCACTATCAAGCAATTTTTCAATCTTTGAGATACAACAAGAACAAAATAAAATTTCTTTCTAAGAAAATAAAAATACCAATCAAATTTAACACTCAAATCACTCATATTAATTATTATACATGTTGGTATTTTTTTTTATAAAAATCATTTGATTTTTACTTCAATCACATGTATCATATCTTTGCTTATTATTGACAAATAAATTAATCTCTTAATGTAAATTACCATGATTCTGCTTTCTCATAACAATATTTCTATTGAGAAAAGCGATCATAGTTCAATCTCATCTCAAGAAAATTGGGAGAAAATCAAGAAAAAAATCATTTCTTTTTATGGCGAAGTAGTTTTTAGATCATGGTTTCGCTCAGTGCATTTTTCTTGTTACGATGGAGGTGTAATCTTTTTAACAGCATCTTCACGCTTCATTCGTGACTGGATAAAAACCAATTATCTAGATTTTGTTTTGAAATCGTGGCGTGAACTTGATAAACGAATTATCAACATCGACCTCATTGTTGGCGAACCAAAAAAATCTATAAAAAATCTTAACAATACCGACAATACAAATCATTTTTATAAAAACACAATCATTGAAGCTCATGTTGAAAGCAACATATCAAGCAAAAATCCATTTTATAATGTGATTATTGATACGCAAAATACTCGCGATATTCGCGATAAAGCGCTATCAGTTAAAAAAAATTATAATTTTGAGGATATCGTTGAGGATTTTCAAGATTTCTCCCCCCACTCAGAAAAAGAAAAATCAAAAATAATAAAACCAAGAAAGCCAGAAAAAGCGAGCAAATTTCAGCAAAATTTATCGCTCATAAATGATGAAGATGACTATCAAAATAGCTTCACTACTACAGAAGAAATTTATATTTCAAAACAACCTCCATCTCAAGCAATTTTTCAACCGAAAATTATCGAAAAGAATTTATATTTTGATGAAAGATTTACTTTTGATAATTTTGTAAAAGACGATTCGAATGAATTAGCTTTTTTTGCTGCAAAATCATTCGCTGAAAATAAAAAAATTGCTCATTTTCATTCAAATCAAAATCCACTTTTTTTATATGGAAACGTTGGTTTGGGCAAAACTCATCTCATTCATGCAATTGCAAATCATAAAATACAACTTTTACGCTCAGAATTTCCTTGCGATTGGGAGCAAAAAGCTCGTGAAAAAATCATCTATTCTTCATCTGAGCGATTTATGCGTGAATTTTTGTCCGCATTACGCAATCGTGACACAAAATCTTTTAAAGATAAATTTCGAAATGTTGATATATTGATGATTGACGATATTCAATTTTTGAATGGTAAAGGTTGCACTCAGGAGGAGTTTTTCCATATTTTTACTAATCTTATGGGAAGTGGAAAGCAACTTGTAATCTCTGCAGATAGAGTGCCGAGTGCATTGGTTGGCATGGGTGATAGACTCAAATCCCGCTTAGGATGCGGAATTGTTGCTGATATTCAAAAAGGTGATTATGATTTTCGGTTAAATGTTCTCAAAAAAAAGGCATATTACTCGAATAATGAATTTCAAGAGCAAGTTTTAGAATTTTTAGCACAAAATATTCAAAACAGCATTCGTGAGCTTGAGGGAGCGTTAAACAAATTAATTATGATGAAAAGTTTAAACGCAAATCGCGTGATCGATATTCCGTTCGTTCAAGAAAAATTGGCAGACATGATTAATACTAATAATCAAAATAACCTTTCTCAAACCAATAATGATAACACTCACACTCATCAAACTCATTATCACATTGATTATCAGAGCAACAACATTCAAAAAACTTATACGCCAATTGATTCGGAATCACAATCATTTAATAAGACTCTTTCAAATAATAAAAATGATTTTATTTATAAAATTCAATCTGAAGTTGCAAATTTTTATCAAATTTCTATAAATGACTTCCTATCAAATAGTCGTGTAAAAAAAATCGTCTTACCAAAACAAATCGCTATATTTTTATCTAGAAAAATGACTGATGAAAGTTTGATTGAAATAGCGAGAAAATTCGGAGGAAAAGATCATTCTACGATTATTTATAGTTGTAATAAAATTGAAGAAATGATAAAAAAAGATTCAATTCTATCAACAGAGATTGAAAAATTGACTATTTTATTAAAAAAATAATTTATAATTTCATATTGCTAATATTTTACCATTATGTTATAATATAAGGATACT
>CAIPFW010000258.1 GCA_903864455.1 uncultured Anaplasmataceae bacterium
AAGAAAATGCAATGGGTTTAGTATATTTATAATATTGATCTTTTTATTAAGAGATGCTATAGAATCAAATCTATTTTCATATTTTTAACGAAATTTTAATTTTTATTTTTATAAAAAATAGATTAAAACATCTTGACTTGCATAAAAATATTGTTAGAATTCCATTCATGGCTAGGTGGCAGATTGGTTATGCAGAGGACTGCAAATCCTTGTAGATCGGTTCGATTCCGTTCCTGGCCTTTTCCTTAAAAAAATAACAATAAGAATGAAAATCGGAATAGTCGGAGCCGGAATAGCAGGGCGTCTCTTGGCTTTTAAACTGAAGTTAGAAAATAATAATTTCGATATATATCTTTTTGATAATGGGCATAAATCTTGCTCATATATGTCAGCAGGTATGCTATCGCCATTCTGCGAGTTGAATTCAGCTGAAAAAATAATCGCTGACCTTGGTGTAGAATCTTTGAATTTATGGAAAAGCGATATAAAATCTATCGAAAAATATAGTCACGAAAAAATCTTTTTTCAACAAAATGGGACTTTAGTCATAGCGCATCGACAAGATATCGAAGAGCTTAAAATTTTTAAAAGAAATATTGATGGAAGAATTGATGAGAGTTTACGACCATATGAAATATTGAATCAAAATGATATTCGATTTAAAGAGCCCGATATCGAGGATAAGTTTTCACAGGGGCTTTTTTTTGAAAAAGATGGGCAAGTCGACCCAAGGTCATTTTTATTTTCAATTGCAAGGGGGTTGGAAAATATTGGCGTAAAAATATTCAACTCTCACGATGCGAAAATCGACAAAAATAAAATTAATAATGAAAGATTTGATTTGGTTTTTGATTGTCGTGGTCTTGGAGCATCGGAATATTTACAGGACAATTTTAATAAAAAACTTCGTGGTGTGAGGGGTGAAATTATTATTCTTCAAGCGAATGAGAAAAATAAAATTCATTTGAATAGCTCAATTCGCCTGATGCACCCACGTTTCCCCCTTTATATATCGCCTCGGGAGAATAATAAATTTATTGTTGGTGCGACGATGATTGAGTCTGAAGATATGAGCCCGATATCCGTTCGTTCAAGTTTGGAGCTGTTGACTGCGGTATTTTCAATCAATTCGCAATTTGGAGAGAGTAGAATTCTCGAATCAAACGTCCAGCTGAGACCAACATTTGAAGATAATTTACCAAAAATACTTTATGACGGAAGTGGATATTTTTCGATAAATGGTCTTTATCGCCATGGATTTTTGATGTCGCCTAAAATTGTGAATTTAGCGATTCACTTTTCTCTCAACGGTGAGATTGAGAAAAAATACGAAGAGATTTTTGAAAAAGTGTGATTTGAATGATTACAGACTACGAGAATTTCCGATGCCAACGCCAGCTTCATGCACTTCTTTTTCAATAGATTTCAAAGCTTTGAGCTCTGCAAGAGATTCTTTTGTCTTGCCTTTTGAGTTAATTTGTTGTTCTACGAGGGCAAAAATTTGCTTTACATCTTTGATGTCGATAGTATTGGGCTCTTCTTGATCTTGCATAGTAAATAATCTATTGTTTGTGTTATTGTCAATTATATTTTGTATCATAGAAGTCACTTTATTTCTTACTTTGTCTTTACTTGATTCTTTTATCACTTTATTCAATTTTTCTAATCTCGCTTCAGATTTTGCGGTTTTTCTCATACTTTCTATGCTTGCTTTTGATTTTATCTCATTGCTTCTATTATGATCGTAATTGTTATTTTTGAATCCAATGCTTTTTGATTGTGCTTTGCGTTTGATCTTTTCATTATGAAGGTCAGTAGACTTTTCAATTATTTTTATTTTTTTTAACTCAGTTTTTAACCTTATGATGTCTTTTTCTAATTGTTTTGTTGGTTTGTTTGTCTTTATTCGTTCTTTTTGTTCTGCCTCTAGCTTTTTTATTAAATCTTTTGTTTGTGTTTGTATTTTATCAAAATTGATGTTGATTTGTGTGTTTTTTTTGTTCTTTATTTCCTTGAAAACAGTTACAATTGCTTGCGAATCTTTCATTGTTAAGGACGTACTTGACTTACTTGTCAAGTCTATCTCTTTCTTTTGATATTTCTCCTCGATTCTACGAATGGTTTTTAGGGATTCTTTAAATTTTTTGATAATCACAGCTCTCAACCCAAAAAATTTTCTAAATTTAGATGTTGATTTCTTTTGAAGGTTTGAATTAGTATCATTCTTTGATGAGACTTCTTTTTGGAGTGTATTATTGATATTTTGTTCAGTTTTATAAAATGATGTGAGATCTAATTTGTTAGGTTTCTTATTATCAAAATCAGCAAAATTGTCACTAGGAAGTTTAATATTTATTTTTTCTCTAAGCTCGTTTTGATTTTGTTCTGCTAGTTTGTAATATCCTTTAATCAATTCGTCACTTATCATTAGTTTGTTTCCAGTGCTGTTATTTCTTGGTCGTTTCGTACTTTTTAAACGATTGCTAATTTTTCTTTTTTCAGCATCAGAGTTTTTTTTTGTTGAATCGTTATTATTGCCATTATTCATTCTCAAAACCCCATTCAGCTTAGATC
>CAIPFW010000259.1 GCA_903864455.1 uncultured Anaplasmataceae bacterium
AAGAAAATGCAATGGGTTTACTTATTTACTTATATTATTCTCTTCAAACAATCCTTCTATATTAAGATCGAGATTGTTATTTACTTGCAATTCTTTTTTTAAAATTCGACTAATTTCATTCGTTAAGTCTATGTATTTGTTTTTTTTATTTTTCCCAACATCGATGCTAAATATACTTGTTTCGTCTTTACGCTCAATTATTTTTGATAAATTATTGAAGTATTTTGAATTTTTTTCAATCATGAGTTCTGGCATTCCTGAAATATAGTTAAATCCAGAATCACTATATTCGCTGGTAATATTTGCCAGTTTATTAGCTAGATCTGTATATAGTTTAAAAGGAGGAAGGCCTTTATTAGAATGGAGTATAGTAGACCATAATTCAAAAGTCTCAACCATTTCGCAACCTATCTTCCCAGCCCTTTTGTGACCTATTTGAATGATAAAATTCCCATTGGTATCTTTTTGATGGTCTTCATTCGTATGTATAAAAAATTTAACATGATCATTTGATATTAGTGTATCTATTGTGCACGGTATATTTAGGCTTGAAGCCTCTGTAATTGATATATTTTGTGTTATTGGATTCAAAGATAGCCCAAATATAGCTTGAATCAATTCATTGTGATTAAGTATAGCTAGAGTAGATGCAATGTCAGCAAATTCAATTGTTGGAGTATATCCTGTAAATTGAATAAGTTCAGTTGAAAGTGTATTTCCATTTGATGAGTTTCGATTAAAAGTTATGTCAGCTCCAATCCCAAGATAAGAACCATTTAACTGTCTAGCACTGTTATACATAATTTACTCAAATTAATTATTACTTCTTTAGTATAAAACAATAATTAATTCATGTCAAATAATTTGTATAAATTAAAATTTTTATTTATGATGTCCGCCTCCACCATGACCTCCACCGCCATGATTATTGTGACCGCCATGACCGCCATGATTATTGTGACCGCCACCATAACCACGAGAATATCCTCGACTATATCCATAGTCTCCGCCATATCCAAAGTCATACATGCCATCAAAGACAGTGCATCAAGAAAATGGTTACAGAGAGTATTATTATTAAATATTTTTTCATAAATTAACGATGCATCATCGTTCCAATCTTTTGCCAAGAACCATGCATATTCTTGCAATACTTGGTTATGAAGCCATTATGTGAGCTTTTAAAATCACCGCATTCTCTCGTTCTACGAGTATATGGATCAACCTCCGTGTATTGTCTCACAAGAGTGTGATTTGCTATCATACTCGATTGATGATGAAAAAAACCATGTGGATTTGCTGGCTTTGTCATATAATAATTGTTATTTTGATGAACAATTGGTCTATTACCCGCATAACCATCATCAACCAAAAGGTCGTTCATGGTGCAATTTGAGAAAAAAACGGATAAAGATAAAATTATAAAATGTTTTTTCATATACTTTGTTAAAAAAATAATAAATAAGCCGCTTTAAGATTACTGCTTAAAGTTTATACAATTTGCATTGTTACATATGAAATGCTTAATGAAAAACATTAAATATATATCTGTATATTTAACAATGTTTATGTTAATTATTGATTAATTGATTTATTCGTTAAAATCGAAAAAAATACTTTCATCGTTTTCATAAAATGCGAGAATCGTTTCACCGCCAATCACTCTCTGCCCTTCCACAACCGAAATTTTATAATTCAGAGGAATATAAACATTCATCCTTGAGCCAAATTTTATAATTCCAAAGCGTTCACCGATTTTCGATTCGTCGTTTATTTTTACATGACAAACAATACGCCTCGCTATCAGACCTGCAATTTGCGATGTAACAATTGTATGACCTAATTTATTTTCCATAACCAGCGTATTGCATTCATTATCATCACTTTCTTTGTCGTTCGTGGCGCTGATGAATTTTCCCGGAGAATATATAATATTTTTTATAACTCCGTTGATAGGTAATCGATTTACATGAATATCAAAAACGCTCAAAAATATTGAAATTTTTAAAAACTCACCTTTTACGCCAAATTTTTCTGGAATTGTTACTTTTCCAATAAAAGTGATTAAACCATCCGATGGAGAAACGACTAAATTATCATTTTGAATGCATTTTCTTTCTGGATCACGAAAAAAATATAATGCAAAAATTGAGAAAAATGCACCAATAAACATCAGTTTTGTTGAAACAAATCCTAGCAAAAATGTTATTGCCAGAAAAATTAAAATAATGTTTATTCCGTGAGGTGTGAATTTCGGAGTAAAATTTTTATATAGATTGCAAGACATTAATAGTTGTTATTAAAAACAAAATTATAAAATATTCATCAAAAAAATTCAAGTGTTAAATTTTATCAATTAACGTTCAATTAATCATTGAATCTTGTTGATTTTTTTTTACTTAGATATAGAATATTTCGAATATTAGAATATTATTATATATATCTTATGAATCAAATCGTTCAAACAAAGAGCTACGAAACAAAAAAAGGTGAGGAGCTTTTACACGAAAAAATTCGCATTTTAAAAGATAAAGCGAGAAAAATCATCGAAGATATAGCTCATGCGAGGAGTTTTGGAGATTTATCTGAAAATGCAGAATATCATGAAGCGAAAAAACTGCAGAATAAATACTCGGCGGAGCTCGAACAACTGACGCAATATATAAAAAATCTTCATGTTGTCGAGTCTCATGAGTGCGATGAAAATTCTGTTTCTATAGGCGCTACTGTTCATATTCTTGATTGCGATACGGAAAAAAAGAAAGTTTATAAAATTGTTGGTTTCTATGAGGCGAATGTTGATGAAGGTTTGATTTTTTATAATTCACCACTTGGAAAGGTATTATTTGGTAAAAAATTGAACGATGAGTTTGAATTCAAGCCAAATCCAAACAAAGATTTTTTTTATAAAATAATAAACATCGCTTATGACAAGTAAAACGATTGTTTTTACGGGTGGTGGAACTGCTGGTCATGTGTTGCCAAATTTTCCATTGATAGAGCGATTTTTAAAAGATAAATGGACTGTATATTACATCGGGTCAAAAGACGGAATTGAGAAGAAAATCATTGAAGAAAATTTTCAAAACAAAGTTCAATATTTTGGCATTACTTGCGATAAACTGAGGCGTTATGGGACTTACAAGCATTTGTTTATGCCTTTTAAATTGGCTTATGGTTTTTTTGAAGCTTTGCATTTATTGCAAAAATTAAAGCCTGATATCGTCTTTTCAAAAGGCGGATTCGTGTCGGTTCCCATCGTTCTTTCCGCATGGTTACTGAGAAAAAAGATTGTTGTTCATGAGTCTGATTATTCTGTTGGCTTAGCGAATAAATTAGTTTTCCCTATGGCGAATCTCATCGCTCTTTCTTTTGACATTTCGCTTTATAACAAAAAATATTATCAAAAAATGATGCAAGTTGGTCCACTGATTCGCTCGTCATTTCTCGAAAAAAAGAATATTTTTAATATTGACTTCAGCGATAAAAATAAAAAATCCTTATTGATTTTGGGCGGGTCTTTAGGAGCAAAAAATATTAATGAAACGATTTATCGCAATATTGATGAATTAACAAGCAAATTTAATGTGATTCACGTATGCGGAAATGGCAATTTGCCAAGCTTTTCTACTGAAAAATATAATCACTCATATTATGTTTTTGAGTTTTTAAATGAGGGTATTTCGCATCTGATGTCAATTTCGGATTTGATAATTTCAAGAGCTGGTGTAAATTCGATTTGGGAGATTCTCATGATGAAAAAGCCATCAATATTGATACCGCTTTCTGCCAAGAAATCTCGTGGCGACCAAATTGATAATGCTCGTTATTTCAATGCTTTAAATATTACGAAAGTGATTCAAGATGATGATCTCAATTTTCATATTTTGATGCAAGAAGTAAATGAAATTTTTCAAAATTATCAATTCTTTTGTGATGAAATAGAAAAAAATAACTTCAAACTTGGCGATGAAGCATTGTATAAAAGAATTTTGTTGTTATGAATGACGAGACCGATAAATATTTTTTTATCGACTCAAATCATCTCGATATTACTTCTTGATATTTTTATTTTTATTTAAAGGAAATTCTTTTTCTAAAGACTTTAAATCGCAATTATGCTCAAAGCACCATTCAGCAACGATATCTCCTCTTACTATATGATTTTTTGAATCTATAAGCACTGTTTGATTATTGATATCAGAGACCTTTAATTCTACTCCAGCTGCACTCCAATTACCATTGCCTTTCAACCATTCATCTAAATTTTTTTCCCCAGTATTTATATGAAAGCCTTTTTCAGTTGTGCTGTTGAAAGAGTTATTTGTTTTTACTATCCAATCGTGAAAATAATTATTCAAAATCTTTTCCTCTTCAAAGATTTTTTTTACATCTTCTTCAGAATGGTGTTCTTTAAAAACATTACCAAAAGCTTCAAAAAAATAACTTTCATCTTCTGTGCCTGCTATTCGCCGTATTTCTGATACCGTGCTTTCGCTATAAATCTCATCAAATTTATAT